>JAFPRD010000203.1:0-1752 GCA_017401005.1 Lachnospiraceae bacterium | reverse complement strand
TGAAGCTTTCCAGATTACAGGGGATGAAACTCTTACCTGGGACCAGATTTACCAAACTATCGCGGATGCTCTCGGAGTAGAGCTTAAGGCTTATCATGTATCCGCAGAGTATCTCAGCGCTGTTGGTGACAAGTATGGATATGACTTCGAAGGTGCTTTATTGGGAGATAAATCCGTATCTGTTGTTTTTGACAACAGCAAGTTAAAGAGAGTAGTACCTGAAATGTGTACCCATGTTCTCTTTAGATCGGGAGTCAGAAAGACAATCGCAAACGTCCTTGCGCATCCTGAGCTCCAAAAGGAAGATCCGGAATTTGACGCGTGGTGCGATAGATTAATAAACGCTCTTGAGAAGGCAAAGGAAGAGATCTGACGTCAAAGTAAAAACTATAAGAGGAAGAAAGCTATGGATGAAAACATTGTAAAAAGAAATGAACTGCTTGCACAAAAGGTTATTAAGGGACTTGAGTCCCGCAATATGACCGGCTACTACGCAGCAAGCAAAGAAGAAGCTTTAAAGAAAGCCCTTGAAATCATACCGGAGGGAGCTTCAGTTACTATGGGCGGCGCCAGAAGCGCATATGAGATCGGACTCGTTGACGCAATTAAAGCCGGAAATTACAGATTTATCGACAGGGAAAATGCAGGGACTCCTGAGGAAAAGAGAAAAGCGATGCTCGAAGGATATGATGCGGATTTCTTTTTATCCAGCGCAAATGCTATGACGGATGATGGCGTTCTTGTAAATATCGACGGTAATTCCAACAGAGTATCTATGATCGCTCAGGGACCCAAGAAAGTCCTGTTTATCGTCGGTATGAACAAGGTGACAAGCGATATAGACAGCGCAATGAAAAGAGCAAGAAACGTTGCTGCTCCGATAAATGCACAGCGCTTCGGACTTTCAACGCCTTGCTCTAAGCTCGGAACATGTATGAACTGCAAATCACCTGACACAATCTGCTGTCAGTTTTTAATTACAAGATTTTCTCGCCATCCGGGTAGGATCCACGTAATACTTGTAAATGACGATCTCGGATTTTAATATGTTCATTTGAATAAAACCCTTCGGCAGTGTATACTTTTACATGCCGGAGGGATTTTTGTATTATGGGCAATATGCGTTTTTTCCGTAAAGACGGAGAGTTTTATAAAAGAGTATTTTCTATCACATGGCCGATAGCGCTTCAGTCGCTTATAAGCATCGGCGTAAATATGCTTGATACCATAATGGTTGGAAGCCTTGGAGACGACGCGCTGTCGGCTACGTCGCTGGCCAATTCATTTATCACGATCTATCATATCTTTTGTATGGGCCTGGGGATGGGGGCTTCCGTACTTGTTTCGAGATACTGGGGGATGCGAAATGCCGCAATAGGCAAAAATGACAGCGAAGGGGAGAAGGATGCAAACAGAGCTCTTAAGCAGACCGTGGCTTTGATGCTTCGTATAACCCTTTCTCTTGCTTTGGCTTTCGCCCTTGCAACAGCTATAATGCCAAGGACGATTATGCGGATGTACAACGGGGAAGAGGCTATCTTAAACCTTGGAGCAACATATTTCAGATACTCAATTGTCACATACTTTTTCCTCGGCGCATCCTTAGTTTGCACGATAGTCCTTCGAAGCGTAGGAAAGGTTAAGCTTCCACTGTTTGTATCCATTGGTGCTTTTTCCATTAATCTTGCAGCAAATTACCTCCTGATCTTCGGTAAATTAGGACTTCCGAAAATGGGAGTTGCGGGCGCGGCG
>JAFPRD010000202.1:0-7721 GCA_017401005.1 Lachnospiraceae bacterium | reverse complement strand
CGAGGAGGCCTCAGAAGGAATCTTTGATTATCTCGAAGGAATTTTTAAATCTAATATTGACAGAATCGAAAAATACGTGGATATTAAAGATAACGAGAATATCAAGGAAGGGGTGAAGCGCATGACCGGACTTGGAGAAAGTATCTATATCAAAGCGTATAAAGAGGGAGAGGAGAAGGGAATAACTCAGGGAGAGGCAAGTGCTATGTTCAAACTTGTTCAAAAAGGAATGCTAACTACTGAAGAGGGAGCTTCTGAACTAGGGATGACTCCGGAGAAATTCAAAGAGAGTATGATGAAGGCGGGCTTCAAGGTGCCTGAAACGGTTTAATTACCATTATATTTTACGCTGAGATTTAAGACGCGGGTTCAATTTAAGCGCAGCATTTGCTGCGCTTTTTTGTTTAAAAATGACACAGCACCCCCGTCACCGGGGGTCACAATGACCCAGGGGGAATGACACAGGGGGACTGGTTGGTGGGGGGCATTTTTTATGAGTAAAAAAGGTGTTGACAAGAAGATGTTTATACTGTATATATAACATATAAACAGTTAATACATCAGGCACGGTTAAAAGCGCATTAACCTTGTCTATGAGAAAGGATAACTGATGGTTATACTTCAGAATTCCGGTACGCCGATTTATCAGCAGATCGCGGAGCAGATAAAGGCGGATATCGTAAACGGAAAAATAAAGGAAAATGAATACCTGCCCTCAATCAGAGGCCTTGCTAAAGATTTAAAGATTTCAGTTATTACGACGATGAAGGCTTACGATGAGCTGGCTGAAGAAGGGTATGTTACTGCGGTACAGGGAAAGGGATACATAGTAAATCCACAGGATACCGAGATGATGAGAGAGCAGCACCTTCGCCGGGTTGAGGACGGACTGACAGACGCCATTAAGGCGGCAAGGCTTGCAGGAATCGGCGGAGAGGAATTAAAGAATATGCTGGACATCCTCTTGGATGAACAGTAAGCGTTTAATTGGAGGAGATTATGTTTTTTGAAGATGTTATTACAGGAAAAAATATAGAAAAGAGTTTCGGAAGCTTTAAGCTAAGTGTTCCCGAACTTCATATTCCAAAGGGATTTGCAACAGCCCTCATCGGAGAAAACGGGGCAGGAAAGACAACGCTCTTAAATATCCTTACGGGACTCAGGCTGGACGCCAAGGGAGATATTACATACTTTGGCAAGTACGATGGAGTTGAGAGCGATCCTTATGTAAAAAATTCCATCGGTTATGTAGGCAGCGGATACTATTACCTTCCTCACTGGACCACAAAGCAGGTGGAGGAAATCACGGGACTTTTATTTGAAGACTTCGATAAAGAAAAGTTTGAAAAGATTGCAGCGGCTCTTGCTCTTGATCTTAAAGGTAAAATGGGAGCTCCAAAGAAGGTCAGCGAGCTTTCCGATGGAAACAAGGTTAAACTGATGCTTTGCGGGGCGCTTGCGAGAAAGACAGGGATGCTTATTATGGATGAGCCTGCATCGCCTCTTGATCCTTTAATGAGAGATAACCTCTGCGACCTTATCAGAGAGTACCTAAGCAACGGGCAGGGAGAAAGAAGCGTATTTTTCTCAACTCATAATGTAGCCGACATGGAAAGCGTAACAGATTACGTTATGATCATGGAAAAAGGTAAGATAGTTGAGGAAGGCTTTGTCGAGGACCTTAAGGAAAAGTATGTGATCGTAAAAGGAGAGAAGGAATTCGCTGACAGTGCAAGAAAAGTACTTTTCTCTATCTCGGAGAGCGGATACGGATTTACCGGAGTCTGTCTTTCGGAAAAACTCGACGCTCTTGCGGGTATGAATATATCTACGGAAAGGGCGAGTCTTACTGACATTTGCGTAGCGGTAATGAAAAGATATTCGGGACTTAGTCTTACGAAAGACCTGGAGATATAGGGGGACTGATATGAAGGGCTTTAAAACATATATATCAATGTATCCCGTCTGGTACAGATTTGTGGTTTTCCTTATTGTTCCTGTTGTCATTATAGCCGACGGAATACTGGTAGCTGTAGCGGGAGCGGATTACAATACCGGGATTGTGCTGGGATTATCTGCAGGCCTCCTTCCATACGGCGAACTTTTCGGTGAATGGTTTACTTTGGGAGAGATATGTGTAAGAAAGGGAGCTTTTGGCGAGGTGGTTTTAAGCTCGCCTAACGCAAAAGTGTTTGTAAGGCGATTTGCTGTATTTGATGCATTGAGAAAGGTTATCGGGTATCCGCTTATATTTTGTATTCAGCAGGTTATCATACTCTTTGTCGCCAGAGAGAAAGTAAATCTTTTTGATGCTGTTTCACTTGGAATAATCTGTTCGGCAGCGGTGCTTGCCGGAATTCTTATTCTAAGACACACAAGAGCCTTAGCAATGAGATTTGTTTCTTATCTTGCCATGGGACTTGTGATGGGGCTTCTCGGCGCTCCATATCTGAACATAGACGTTTTCGGAATACAACTGATTATCGCGGTAATAGCTGTTTTTCTGGCTGCACTCTTCACATATCTTTCGATCAAAACAATCCTTAAGAGTGCAAGGGAGGATTATTATGACTAAGAGTATTGTTAAATCGGTAAAGATGGTTTTTTCGATGTTGAAATATTCGATGCAGATAAAGACCAATATAGCATTGCTTATCATCTTTACGGTTCTTGGAATTTTGTACGAGATAATGTCGGTATTCGGGGGGAAGGAGATTTCTTTTTATAACGGTGCGTGGATGCTCGCGCTTGCACCTATGTACAGTATACAGCTCCTTTACTCTACGCTTATGTCGGGTGTGATCCAAAGCTCCGGGATAAGGAAACTTATCACTGTAGACGGAGCTCTTATCATGAAAGAAATCTTTACGGTTTTGGGCTTTATATTCATTGCGGTTTTCAGATATCTAAACTTCAGGTTTAACACGGAATGCGGAGATAAGGTTCTTGCGGGAATTATTTTCTACGGTATCTTTACCATAGTCCTCAGCTTATATACGCTGATTGCATACAGATATCTGTACGTCGGTTATTTAGTTCTTTTGCCTATACTGGTATTACTTATGATCTTGCAGGTCTTCTCGGACAGGATCTTTAAGACAGCAGTAACCCCCGGCAGCAGCTTTTTATCTTTGCTCAATTTAAGCGGAAACTTCCCTGCCTGTCTGCTTATAGGAGTAGCGCTTATAGTGATTGATGCGGTTTTGTTTTATGCTCTTTCAAGAGCATTCTACAAGGTCCCTCTTGATGAAAGGGCTTTCAAGAGACTTCTTGCAAGAGCAAAGTAAATAGTGTATATTTGGTTTTTGGAAACTCTAACGGTTTAGTGAGGAGGAAAAATGGAAAAATTATCTAATCAGGAAAGACTTAAGCCCTGGATGGGCGTCGTGCTTTTTGTTGTAGGACTTCTCTTCCTGCTTTTTGGCGGCTCGTTTATGCAGAGCACCTGGGGGATTCCCGGACTTGTTGCCACGGAATTTGGATTCCTCGGTATTTCAATACTGTTTTGCGTGATCAGAAAGGTCAAACTTAAGGAAGTATTCCCTATAAAGAAGATTACCGTAGCCGACTTTTTCGGTGTGGTATTTATGCTGATCGGATCTTTTATGCTTAACCTTTTATGCGTTGGCGTGTCGATGCTTTTTGTCAAGAACGCTTCGGAAGAGGTTGCAAGCCTTTCAGGTTTCCTTTATGGAAACTCGCCCCTTTATATAATCATTCTTCTGGTTGTGGCTATTTTGCCCGCAATATGCGAAGAAGCGTTTATGAGAGGCAGTGTCCTTTCCTGCTTTAGGAGTCTTAAGAAAGACTGGGTTATTGTTCTTATAATCGGTGTGATGTTCGGTATTTTACACCTTTCACCTTTAAGGTTTTTAAATACCGCATGCCTCGGAGCGGTACTTGCATTTATTATGGTCAAGAAGAATAACATTCTTCTCCCCATGCTGCTTCACTTTATGAACAACCTTATTTCTTCAGTTGCCGGTTTTGTCTCTATGAATGCCGGTGGTAATTCGGAAGAGACCATTGCGGCTGCCGCTTCAGCTCTTGAAAACATTAGCCCTGTTTCACAGCTTGGCTCATATATGATGATCGGCTTTTCCGCTCCTATATTCCTTGTGCTTGGAGCTATGCTCCTTGACAGAAAGGGACACAGACCGAGAAGATTCCTCATCGCAGGTATTATTTCCGCGGTCCTCTTTATCGGAGGAATCAGCTTAACTGCCGTATCTGCGACGAAAGGTCTTTTGGGAGGAGATACCCTTCTTAACTGGAATTCTTCATTCGAAGTAACGGAAGAAGTTCTTCAAGGTAAAGACCTTGCTGAGGCAGGAATAGATTTTGAAGAGGAAAAGACTTGCATGCTAGTTGTATCGGCAAATGCTTCGGGGGGAGAGCTTACATTCACGGTTACCGATGAAAACGGAAATACGATTGTTGAAAAAAGTTCCTCATCTATGCTTATCGTAAGCGAAATGCTGCAGGTAGAGCCGGGCCATTACACCCTGGCTTTTACCGGAGACGAGGACCTTTTGGGAAAAACAGTTGCATATCAGGTACTTGTAAAATAGGCGGCTTGTCCGTCTATTTTTTTTGAGTAAAAATACAAAAAATATGGTAGAATATACATATCGCACTGTAAAGCATTTTGCTGAGGATGTTTTATGGAAAACAAACTGACACTTGAAAGAATTATCCTAACTAACATATTGATGCTGCTTTTCTTTGGGCTGATGATTTTCTTGTTTGTTGGTTCTTTTGTATTTCCGAAGGAAGCCCGGGGGTTTGACGAAAAGTGCAAACCCCTGGAAACTCAGTGGTATCTTGTAGAAGATGACGGAACAAGGACACCGGTGCAGCCGCCTGCAAGGATAGACTATCCTAAAAACAAAGTAATGGTTGTTGAAGCGGTACTGCCGGAGATTAAAAAGTCCGACTATATGCTGCTTCTTCGAAGCTCTCAGCAGGATATGTATGTCTACATAGGCGACGAACTCAGAGAGAGCTACACTACAGCAGATTCGAGACCTTTTGGAAGCGCCAGCCTTTCCGCCAATGTCTTTGTGGAATTAAAGAGAATTGACGGCGGAAAAACTATTCGCGTGGAAACATGTTCCCCAAACGAGTACAGCGGCTCTTTTAACAGCGTATACATGGGGACGTTTATGGGCATTTATGCCCATCTTTGGGGCAGATACGGAATTCCCTTCATAACGGCGTTTCTTCTTATGACTTTCGGCATTATCGCTGTTATTATCAGCCTTATCCTTCAGTTTAGATTCAAGTTTGCGTTTTCACTTAAGTATGCGGCTTGGGCTGCTATATTTACTTCAATCCAGGCGGTAGTGGAATCCAAATTAAGGCAGTTTTACTTCCCGAACATTTCCGTTGCGGGAGCGGTTTCGTATATTATTATCGGTCTTGTACCCGCAGCGCTCCTTCTTTATGCGGATGCAGTATCCAAATTCAGATACAGAAAAGTATACAGGGTTGCTATCGTTGTAACCTTTATAAGTGTTGTTATAAATATTGTGCTTCAGCTTACTGAGGTTCAGGATCTCTTTGAATCGATGCCGAGGACATACGTGGTTACCGCACTTTCTGCCATAGTCATACTGATCTGTTTTATAATCGATACCAGAAAGGGTCATGTCAGAGAGATAATCGTGCCTTTTGTGGGACTTTTGCTTACATATGTTGTAGGAATTCTGGAAATAGTATCCCAGCTTTTCTATCTGCTTGATGTTACGGATTTCTATCTTAACATTGCCGCGGGCGTC
Source organism: Lachnospiraceae bacterium (assembly GCA_017401005.1). Lineage (GTDB taxonomy): Bacteria > Bacillota > Clostridia > Lachnospirales > Lachnospiraceae > AC2028. Next base: position 1,941 of record JAFPRD010000202.1, on the reverse strand, counting down.
CTCCTTACTTTTGCTATTATAGACAGCCTTTCGCAGGTTGCAACCATATACAAGGAAAAGCAGAAGGCAGAAGTCGCAAACAAGGCAAAGAGCGATTTCCTCGCCAATATGTCCCATGAGATCAGAACACCCATTAATGCCATAATGGGAATGGACGAGATGATCCTGAGGGAAAGCTCCGAGGAGAATGTAAAAGGATATGCAACGGATATTAAAAGGGCCGGAGAGAATCTTCTGGATATTATCGGAGATATTCTTGATTTCTCGAAGGTCGAGGCGGGAAAGCTCGAGCTTGAAAGCCAGGAGTATTCCCTTCCCGAGCTTCTTTGCGATATCAACAATATCATTAAGCAAAGAGCCGAAGCCAAGAATCTCTCTTTCAAGATCACAGCGGATCCCAAATGTCCGAGGAGGCTTTACGGTGATGAGTCAAGAGTACGCCAGATACTTCTTAATCTGCTCAACAACGCCGTAAAATACACCGAAGAGGGAAGCGTAACCTTAAGTATTTCTATGGTTGACAGATCTGATACGGTTGACGTCATCCTTAAGATGTCCGTGAAGGATACGGGAATAGGTATAAAGGAAGAGGACAGAAGCAGACTGTTTAACAACTTCGAACGCTTCGATATCAGAAGAAACCGAAATATCGAGGGAAGCGGCCTCGGCCTTGCCATAACGGACAGACTTGTGAAACTGATGAAGGGAAGAATAAAGGTGGAGAGCGAGTACGGAAAGGGTTCTGACTTTACCGTATTTCTTCCGCAAAAGAGGATGGGGACAGAGTTTCTCGGCGATGTGTCCGAATGCCTTGTAAAGGATGAGCATGTCATCCCGGAGTATAAGGAATCCTTTAAGGCTCCGGAGGCTAAAGTGCTTGTTGTGGATGATGTTGCTATGAACGTCAATGTCGTAAAGGGACTTCTTCGAAAGACAGAAGTTAAGGTCTATACTGCGCTCAGCGGTACGGATTGCATCGAGATGTGCAAAAAAGACAAGTTTGATCTTATCCTGATGGACCACTTTATGCCGAAGATGGACGGAATCGAGACACTCCAGGAACTAAAAAAGCATAATCTGATAAGCTGCCCCGTTGTCGCCCTTACGGCCAATGCCATAGCCGGAATGAAGGAAATGTACGAGGAAAAAGGCTTTGACGGATATTTGAGCAAACCCGTAAAACCGGACGAGCTCGAGAGCATGGTAAAGCGCTTCCTGATAGGTGAAAACGAAAGCGCGCAGTAAAGAATAATTATTGATTTAACGGACAAACTTTGCTATAATATAATCCGCTTGCTATGCGCAAGCGGATTTTTGTCAATATATCTAAGATGAAATAAGAGAGGAAACTATTATGTCAGAAAACGCTAAAGCCGGCGGATGGCGCGAAAATAAGTGGATCCGCGGTGCAATTCCCGCTCTGCTCCTTCATATGAGCATCGGAACAGTTTATTGCTGGTCTATCTTTTCACAGGAGATCTCCGAATACATCGGATGGTCTAAATCATCAACCGAGTGGGCTTTCTCATTCGCAATCTTTTTCCTTGGTATGAGCGCAGCTTTCCTTGGAAACATCGTAGAGAAGGATATTCATAAGTCATCCCTTCTTGCAACTATCTGCTTTGCAACAGGTATGGCCGGAACCGGTTTCTTTATCTGGTTCGGCGGTCAGCATCAGCACAGTGTGCTTGCACTTATCGGAATCTATATCTGCTACGGCTTTATTATGGGTGTTGGTCTTGGTACCGGTTATCTTTCACCCGTTAAAACCCTTATGCTTTGGTTCCAGGACCGTAAGGGACTTGCTACAGGACTTGCAGTTGCAGGTTTCGGAGCAGCTAAGGCTATCGCTTCTCCCATCATGACCGCTATGCTTACCGGACTTTCCGTAGCCGGAAAAGAGATCAACGGCGTAGGAAACGGCATCTGGAAGATGTTCCT
>JAFPRD010000201.1:0-3822 GCA_017401005.1 Lachnospiraceae bacterium | reverse complement strand
GCTAATAAACACATGGAAATAATCTATTAGATTAGATTCGACACTTAAAAAGAATTATCCAAGCTGTGCAGCAACTTCTGCAGCGAAGTCTTCGTTCTTCTTCTCAAGTCCTTCACCGGACTCGAAACGAACGAACTTAGCGATCTTGAGGTCAGCTGCTACGCTCTTAAGGTAAGCTTCAACGGTCTGCTTTCCGTCCTCAGCCTTAACATAGGTCTGGTCAAGGAGGCAGATCTCCTTAAGCTGCTTGGAGATACGTCCATCAACAAGTCCTGCAAAGATCTTGTCGTTTACGTAGGTCTCCTTCTCAGCCATAGCGTACTCAGCGAGCTTAGCTGCAGCTTCCTTTGAAAGGAAGTTGAAGAGGAACTTGTTGTTCTTCTCAGCTTCGTAAGCCTTAACATCATCATCGCTCCATGCCTTCTCGTTAAGAGCCTTCTCGATAAGCTTCTGAAGGATGGGCTTAGGAAGAGATGCAGGATCGTTGAGAGCACTGTCGATTGTGATTTCCTTGATCTTTGCAAGCTCTGCCTCAGAGATATCGTTTCTGCTGATGTAGGTAGGGTTCATAGCAGCAATCTGCATTGCAATGTTGGTAAGAGCTTCCTTGGTAGCATCGGAATTGGTTCCGTTAGCTGCAACAAGAACACCGATCTTTCCGCCGCCGTGAACATAGCTTGCTACAACATCACCGGAAACCTTCTGGAATCTTCTGAAAGAAAGCTTCTCACCGATCTGTAATGTCTTCTCGTTAACAACTTCCTGAAGTCCGCCGTCAAGGAGTGCCTGTACGTCCTCGCCGTTCGCGCCACCGTTTAATCCGGAAGCAAGTGCCTTGTCAGCGATCTCCTGTACAAACGCCTGGAATACTTCGTTCTTAGCAACGAAGTCGGTCTCGGAGTTAACTTCAGCAACTACTGCAGTATTATCGCAAGAAGCTACTCTTGTGATACCTTCTGCTGCGATTCTGCTTGCTTTCTTCTCTACTTTAGCAGCTCCGCTCTTTCTGAGCTCTTCAACTGCCTCGTCAAAGTTTCCGTTAGTCTTGGTAAGTGCCTTCTTGCACTCCATCATACCTGCGCCGGTAGCTTCGCGCAGTTCTTTTACCATAGCTGCGGTAATATCTGCCATTTTATTAATCTCCTTATCTTCTTAAAAAATGGGGAGTTATTCGCTCCCCATATGTGAATCATTATTAAACTGAAGGATTATTCCTCAGTAGCAACTTCCTCGATGTCGGTAGCTTCAGCCTCAGCGTCTGCATTTGCATCAGCAGCGGTGAAAGCTTCATCACCCTGGTTAGCTTCGATAACTGCATCTGCCATCTTAGCTACGATAAGCTTTACGGCACGGATAGCATCGTCGTTTCCGGGGATGATGTAATCAAGCTCATCGGGATCGCAGTTGGTATCACCGATTCCGATAAGAGTGATGCCGAGGGCTCTTGCTTCCTGAACACAGATGTGCTCCTTCTTAGGGTCTACAACGAAGATAGCGTCAGGAATTCTGCTCATATTCTTGATTCCGCCGATGTTCTTCTCAAGCTTGTCCCACTCTTTCTGAAGACCTGCAACTTCCTTCTTGGGAAGTACATCAAAAGTTCCGTCCTCAGACATCTTCTCGATCTCGTGAAGTCTTGCGATTCTTGACTGGATGGTTCTGAAGTTGGTAAGCATACCGCCGAGCCATCTCTCGTTTACATAGTACATACCGCAACGCTCTGCCTCAGTCTTAACTGCGTCCTGAGCCTGCTTCTTGGTACCAACGAAAAGGATTGTTCCGCCCTGTGCAGCGATCTCGCCAACTGCCTTGTAAGCCTCGTCAACTTTAACAACGGACTTCTGAAGGTCGATGATGTGGATTCCGTTTCTCTCAGTGAAGATGTAGGGAGCCATCTTAGGGTTCCATCTTCTGGTCTGATGTCCGAAATGAACACCTGCTTCAAGTAACTGTTTCATTGAAATAACGCTCATTTTTACCTCCTTAGGTTAAAAGGACCATCGTTTCCCGAAAGGTCCGTGCTTCCGTGAATCCTCTGCAAGGCCCTGCGTTAAAAGACTTTGCACTCCGTACCTTACGGTTTCCCGCACCTTCGTACGAATAGATTTCACGTGTATTATCACAACATTCGAAATTTTAGCATAGAAAAACCCCTTGCGCAAGGGGTTTTTGCAAGAAAATCATATAATTGCTATAAAAAATCGGAAATAATCTCCATACATGCGTCGGAATCGATGTTATCGACCGCTTTGGAGAGCTCATCGAACCTTGCGCCGAGCGCTTCGGGCAGCTTAAACCCTTTCAGATAATCCCTCGCTTTTTCCATCTCATCCATATCGAGATTATCGCATGCATCCCGCAGGCTTTCAAGACACTTTTTAAGCTCTTCCTCCGAAATCTCAGGAAGATTCTCGTCCGAAACCTCTTCCTTCGGATAAACGGCAGAAAGCTTTTCCAAAACATCTCTGTAAAGAGCCACAGCCTTTTCGTTATTTTCTAAGATAAAATCAAACTTTTCATCTTTTCCGGCTGCCTCTAGCTTCTCGGATATATCTCCAAGTTCCATTGCTCCGATCTGTCTTGAACTGCTCTTTAAGGCATGGATCCTTATTATATAACTGCTCCAGTCCCGTGCTTTAAAGCTTTCCAAAAGATCTTTAAGCTTATCCTCTCCCGCCTTGTAATACTCAAAGGCAATCTTTTTAAACAGCGCCGCAGAGCCAAGTCCCGATATGGCTTTATCCGTATCAAGAAATGAAAGTGCGGAAAGCTCTTCGTCTTTTTCTTCTTCCGCGGCAAGAAGGCTCTCCTCCTCTTCCTCGCTCATCTCTTTGATAAGTTCCTTCGGTATCCAGAATTTAAGCTTGCTTGCAAGCTCTCTTATATCAATGGGCTTCGGGATAAAGTCGTTCATTCCCTCCTGAATGAACATATCCTTAACCCCTTCCATTACGTTTGCGGTAAGAGCTAATATCGGAAGTCCAAAGGACTGAGGGATGGTCTCGCGGATAATATGCGTTGCCTCGATTCCGTCCATCTCCGGCATCATATGGTCCATAAGAACAACATCTACATGCTGTGTTCTGATTATCTCGATGGCTTCCTTTCCGCTCGTAGCACGCAGGCAGGTAACCTTCATCGGCTGCATCAGACCTTCGGCAATCGTAATATTTATCTCATTGTCATCAACGATCAGGATCTTTGCTCCGGGAGCGGTAAAGTCGACGGCGTATGCCTTTGAAGGATCTCCGATCCTCCTTGTGGACTTGTAACCGTTGTACATCATCGAAAGGTTAAGAGTCGTCTCGGGGCGTCTCATAACGCTTAGATTCGGCAGATCCGATTTAAAGTCGGAGTCAAAGGCAACAAGGATAATTCCCGTAACATGCGGATTCTCTTTAAGAAACTCCCTCATTTCGGTTCCGTAGATCTCGTAGATAAAGAAGATAAAATCCTTCTTTCCCGTAGGCTTGTACTCGTCTAAAGTCCTTATTCCTTCAGCCTTTACGCCAAGCTTTTCCGAGTCTGAGATAAACATCTCGATCATCTTGGGATTTTCATTTAGTACAAAAGCATGGATATTTTCTGCATCACTTACTTCAAGCTGCCTTCTGTCGTCCAACACCTTTTGAGGAATCGAGAAATAAAAGTCCGATCCCACTCCGTACTCGCTTGTAACTCCGATAGTTCCGCCCATAGCTTCGCAAAGCTTTTTTGATATCGCAAGTCCGAGACCCGTTCCTTCAACGAGGCGGTTTCTCTTTGAATCAACCTGTTCAAAGCTTCTGAAAAGCTTAGAAATATCCTCCTGTTTGATTCCCG
>JAFPRD010000200.1:0-2864 GCA_017401005.1 Lachnospiraceae bacterium | reverse complement strand
ACCGGGCAGCTAAAAAAGAGGATAAAATAGGCGGACTTAAACCAAGGCGCAGAAATGATTATTTCAGATTCGCTGACGGTTTTTTCAGCTCCGCTGTATTTGTAACCCTTTTTGCGCTCTTTTGCAGCGCGAGGGTCGGATTTTTTTTGCTAATTGCTCTTTTTGCGGCTCCCGGAGTTTCTGTACTTCTGACTTTTATAAGTTCAAGATTTTCTGAGGTAAGTCTCTCTAAATCAAAAGATACAAACAATCTTCTTGCCGAGAAGGGTGAAAAAGTATTGATGGATATGACTGTTAAAAACAGAAGCATCCTTCCGACTTCTTTGATCCGTATCGGTATTCTTGATTCTCCTTCGCTTGAAGCAAATGAAAAAGAGATAAATATTTCGGTAATGTCTATGAGGGATAAGATTATCCCTTTGACTTTTTATGCCGGTTTGGCCGGAGGGACAAAAGCGGGAATAAAAGAGGCTGTCTGCGAGGACTTTTTCGGGATAGCAAGATTTCCTGTAAAGGTTTATGACTGCGTGCAGATTTGCGGAGTCGGGCCTTCGATACCGGAAATATCGGCGAAAGATCCTGTTCTCGAGGAAACGATGAAAACCGCACTTGACGAGGGCTTTGATGAAACGATAGACGAAGTCAGCGCTACTTTTGCCGGATTTCCCGGATATGATTACAGAAAGTACGAACCCGGAGATCCTCTTAAAAGGATCAATTACAAGCTCTCCGCCAAGGTAAGGCAGCTGATGGTAAGGCTTGACGAAAGACCGGTAACAAGCGGAGTCTTGATGATACTTGACGCGGCGAAGCCGGCAAGCGGCGACGAAAATCCTATTATTCCCGGAGCAGTTCAAAGTATGCTTGAAACCTCTTTGGGTATGATTAGAACGATGCTCTCAAGAAATTTCAGTGTATGCGTAAACTGGACATCTTACGATAATAATTCAAACAGCCTTGAAATCCGTTCGGAGAAAGATCTTGCATCTCTCCGCACGGCTTTATCCTTTTTTATGCCGATTGAGACCGAGAGCAGGGTTCCGGACAATTTACAGGGGGGAAGTTCGGTAATATGTTTTACCTTGAAGGATGATGCAGAGCTGTATGCGGAACTTGAAAAGAAATTCGGAAGCGCCGGTTCTGTGTGCATTTTTAACGCGGTAACCGGAGAAGGGAGGGTGCTGTGAATCTGATCAAAAGAGCAGGAGCTGCCCTCCGCCTTGATGTTTTTTCGGGAAAACCTTCAATAATAAAAATGGACGAGGTGGCTTCTTTTATACTTGCGATGGCTCTTAGCGTAACGAGTATGTCTCTTTACGGGGAGAGTATTCCCGAGATGACCGGTAAGTGCTTTCTTATCGGGATATTTACTCTTGCTATGTGCGCCTTTGTAAACAGAAACAGATTTATCGGGGCTTTTGTTACGATAGTATACTTGGCTGTATACTTCGCCGGCATGATGAATATTATAACCATCGGTGAAAGGGACACCGGCGTATATTTTTGGCAGTGGCTGGTCAGCGGGGGCAGCGCCGGAACTCTTGAAATCGAGGCCGGAAGCGACGGTATGCTCAGGCTTGGAATGTATTTGGCCGTAACGCTCTTTTTTGTAATAACTATCTACTATTTTTCTGTGGCCAATTACAGATTTGGATATATCACCCTCGTCTCTTTATTGCCCTTTGTCTTGTACGCAAAGGTTACGGAGGAAGTAGAAAACAGATATCTTGTTTTAGTTGTCTTGGTAAGTATGCTTTTGCACGTTGTCTGTGCAAGAAAAGTAAGCCCTACGAGAGCCGAGATAAAAGAGGCAAAAAGAAAAAGCTCATTATTTCACCGCGTAGAACCTGTTCATGGTAACGACTGGAATATAAAAATAAGGGGACAGTGGGTATATATGGCGCAGTTTGCAGTTGCTGTAATACTCGTTGTTGCGCTTGCGGCGCTTGTTCCGAAGGATCCGAGGGCTAAGTACTACGACAAATTCGAGGATATGTTCCTCGGAGGAAATACGGATACTGAGGTAGGCGAGAACTTTTCGAATCTTTCGGAGTTTTCGGGAAACGCGGATAATTTCAGCTCGGGTACTAACCGAAGGTTATATACTGTTGTAGGGGACGGAGATGTTTATTTAAAGAGACAGGTTTTCGATGTTTATGACTTTGAAAAAGACAGATGGTACTCTCTTGACGGAGCGGTAAACGAGACGGATTTCGATGCGTATTTCAGGGATAAGAAGCTCCTTTCCATAAGCGGGATTACCGAACTTATAAAGGCTGTAAATGAGATTGATAAAGGCTTTGCGGCAAGGTACGGACTGGAAGAAGTGGCGGCAGGGAATACGATTCCGGACGTTCCGACGAATTATGTTATAACGGCGCAAAACTTTTCTGCGGCCTATTATCTTTCGGCAGACAGACTCAGCGATGTAAAGCCGGAGAGCGGAGATGCCTACATTACGGATGCGGGAACGATGTTCAGAAAGGAATCGCTGCATGCAGAGGACCATTCCTACACCATATCCGTATTTAACAAAGGACCGGCTTTTACAACCTTCAGAGTAAGAGAGGGACTAAACCTTACGGCTCAAGATGAGGTGAAGATGCTGGATGAGGCGGAAAAAATCCTTGTAGAAGAGTCGTTAAGGCGAAGCGAAATTGCAACAAAGTCCGGAAAAAACCTTTCGGAAGAGGAAAATGAGGAACTGGCAAGACTCCTTAGGAACATCCGCGTTTGCCAGGCTTTCAGAGAAGATGTAAACAGTGCGGTAATATACAGCTCGAAGGTTTCTTCGGCGCAGGGAGAAATACCTGAAGACATCGCGGCCTTGGCTCGGGAAACGACAGCAGATTGCAAGAATGATT
>JAFPRD010000199.1:0-2393 GCA_017401005.1 Lachnospiraceae bacterium | reverse complement strand
TCCAAGGATTGCGGTTATTTCTTAACCAAACATCAAGGGTCAACCGTTAAATACGGCAACACCTCTTTTTTATGTCTAAATATTACATCAAATAAACTTCTTCGTCAACAACCTACTTTATAGTAAAATGACACAGGGGGACGGGGTTGGGGGTTCATTTTATAAATACTCAGAAAATGAACCCCCAACCCCGTCCCCCTGTGTCATTTTAGGTTAGCTATAGAGCATGCCCTGGCGTGATCCTACAGCTTTCGCGCCGTCATCTCTGCTTGTTCTAAAGGGCGCAAGAGGTATGCCGTTTGCTCCGAAAACACGTACCCTTCCGAAGTTTTTCCAAAAGTATCTTGCGTATTTGGGCCCTGAAACTTTATCGGAAGATATTCGAAGGACCGCGCTTCCTCCCTTTAATTCATCTTCGGTCGGAGCTGAAAATCCGTAAACATCTGTCTCCTCCGGTTCTTTTGAAGCTATAGAAGAAGATTTAATATACTGAGCCTGGGCGGGGTAATATACACCATCCTCTCCTGCAATCTCAAACCCCGAGTCCTCAGGAAGATAATCCCCGAAATAAACATCTTCAAGAAATCCGTCATCACCGTCGATTACAAGTCCCGACTGACAGCACGCAATCTCAGCATAAACCGAATCACCTTCCGCGTAAGAAGACTCAAGTCTCGGTCCGCAGGCTTCCCATTCCCCGTATATTCCGTAGTAACGATAAAGCGCCTGAAAGGCAAGCCTGTACCCAACGGTTTCCTTATTTAACGGATGAATATTGTGGAATTCACCGCTCTCTAAGGAAACTGCAAGACCGTAATTTACGTTTTCAAAACAGATATCACTCTGAGCCTCTCTGATAAAAGGCCAGTTTTTGTCATCTTCCTCAGCCTCATTTAAAAATATTGGAAGCTGTACAATATAAAAAGGCAAGCTCTCATTTTCAAATTCCTTGCTCCACTCCTCTGTCAGAGATTTAAGAAGCCTTTTGTATGTATAGGGTCTGTTGTCGTCTTCCTCTCCCTGATACCATAAAACTCCGCAGATTCCGTAGGGCGCAATCCTTTTAAGCATACTTTCATAAAGTCCGGCCGGTCTTGTCCAGTTTCTCGGTCCCATAGGGCCGGGGTATCTGTTTTCACCAAAGAGCTTTATTGCCTCTTCCCAGGAAGGATTTTCGTTTGTTGCGTAATAATTTCCAACATTTTTATCAAACTCCGCCTGGTAGACTTCATATTCCGCTAGTTCTTTTAAATACTCTTCAAGTATCTGTCCTTTTGTCGCTTTATCGTAATCTGATACATAAACAGCAGTCTCGGGGTATTCTAGAAGCTTTTCCCTGCTCATCCAGCATGAAGCGCTTGTTCCGCCCCAGTTACAGCCGATTATACCGATCATAACATTCTCATCTTCCCCGCCCGTTTCCTCACTTATCGCCTTTGCAAAATAGTAACCTACAGCAGACCAGCAGCCGGTCTTTCCGGGCTCGCACTTTTCCCAGGAAGTACCTCTTTCAGCTTCGAACAATTCATCCCCGACATATGAAACCTTCGGAGTATAGTAAAACCTTATATAAGGATCATTGCTCTCTGCAACCTCCTTACTGCCGTCCTTAGAGTTTTGTAGCTCAAACTCCATATTTGACTGGCCACCTGCTAAATATACATCACCGAAATAGATATCTTTCAAAAAGACTTCTTCAAGATCCGTCCACACCTTTATTTCAAACGGTCCTCCCGCAGGAAAAGATCCGATTTCAAATTCAAATCTGTTATCTAAAGAGCCGCAGCAAAGTTTACATAATTCAGTGCCTTCGGCATTTGTTAAACTTATGTAAACCGTTTTGCAATCCGTCTCTCCCCAGATTTTTATCTTTCTATCCCTTTGCAGTACAGCTCCATCCTTAAAAATCGCTGCTAATCTTAACATGTTCCGTCTCCCTATATACATTTTCTATTTTCACCAAAATGCCATACTCTTCTCTTTTCTGTGGTATAATACCTAGCGTAGACAGATTGGAGGAAAATTAATGTTATTATACCATTATACCGACTTTAACGCATTAAACGGAATAGTCGGAAATGCCGAGCTAAGACTGAATAATATCCTTAATATGAACGATACCGCGGAGATGCGCCTTTTTGTCAATGCTTTAAGGGATAATGTTCTCGTCGATCTAAAGAGCGCCGGCCTTGATAGAAATTTTACTCTCGCCAAGGAATTTTTCAAGAAAGAATTTGCCGAAGAATTTCACTACTCCGCTTACGCGGCATGTTTCTCGGAATATCGCGATGACGCGGCTCAGTGGGAAAGATATGCAAAAGGCGGTCAGGGCGTTTGTATCGTTTTTCATAAAAACATTTTAGAACAGATTGTAGAGGATGCAGGTTCTGTTT
>JAFPRD010000198.1:0-10641 GCA_017401005.1 Lachnospiraceae bacterium | reverse complement strand
TTACAGGAATTCGTCAAACAGTTTTACGCGGGAACGCCTTTTTTGCCGAAGGAATTGATGCTTCAGTATGAGATAGAAGATGCCGAGCTTATTGAAAAATGGCTTAGCGAAAGGCGGGGAGCAAGGGTTTATATCAGAGTTCCCAAGGCGGGAAGCAAGGAGAAGCTTGTAGAACTTGCGGCCCATAACGCTGAGATCATCCTTACCCAGGACAGAGAAAAGCTTAAGCGCGAGGAAGGACGTACTATTGGCGCAGTCAAAGAGATAGCTTCTTTGCTTGGACTCGAAAATGCAGACCGTATGGAGGCTTTTGATATTTCAAATACCAACGGCTTCGAGAACGTAGCGTCCATGGTTGTATTTGAAAAAGGAAAGCCCAAAAAGAGCGATTACAGGAAATTCAGGATAAAGACCGTGGCCGGACCCGACGACTACGCCTGCATGAGAGAAGCCCTGACAAGGCGCTTTACCCATGGAATGGAAGAAAGCGCCGAGCTTGCCAAAAAGAATCTGGGCTCCGAGTATGGAAGCTTTTCAAGATTCCCCGATCTTCTCCTTATGGACGGAGGAAGAGGACAGGTCAATATAGCCCTTGAAGTTTTGGGCGAGCTCGGACTTAATGTACCTGTCTGCGGTATGGTTAAGGATGATTACCACAGGACCAGGGGAATATACTTCAACAATGTTGAACTACCTATAGATATACATTCCGAAGGTTTTAAGCTGGTTACAAGGATCCAGGATGAGGCCCACAGATTTGCTATAGAGTACCATAAGTCCCTTAGGAGCAAGACTCAGGTTAAGTCGATTCTTGATGATATCCCGGGAGTAGGCCCCGCAAGAAGAAAGGCCCTGATGAGGCATTTTGCAAATCTGTCGGATATTGCATCTGCCTCGGAGGAAGAAATAGCGGCTATCCCTGAGTTTAATCCGGCGGCGGCAAAAGCGGTTGTTGAATTCTTCCGATCAAAGTAATGCTTTTAATGCGGTTATATGATAAAATAACAAGATACACTATGAAAGGCATGGGGTGACAAAATGGCTACAGTTAAACTTACAAAAGTAGTAGAGAAAATGAAACTCGAAAACCTTACTCCCGAGATCGATATCGAGAAGATAAGGATACACGAGCCCGACATTAACAGACCCGCGCTTCAGATTGCGGGATATTATGAATATTTCGATGCAGCCCGTATCCAGATAATCGGCTATGTTGAGTATTCATATATGGAAAATGCTCTTACTCCGGAAAAGCAAAGAGAAGCTTTTGAAAAGCTTATGGAGTATCCGATTCCTGCTATTGTTTTTTGCAGAAATCTTAAGCCCAATGATATTTTCCTTGAAGTAGCCAGACAAAAGGGCCGCCCCGTTTTTATTACAAATGAAGCAACCTCAGCATTTACCGCGGAGATCATCAGATGGCTCAATGAACAGCTTGCCCCTATGATGACCGTACACGGCGTACTTATCGATGTATACGGTCAGGGAGTCCTTATTACCGGCGAGAGCGGAATCGGTAAATCTGAGGCGGCGCTTGAGCTTATAAAGCGTGGACACAGACTCGTATCCGATGACGCGGTTGAGCTTAGAAAGATAAGCGACGAGATCCTTATGGGTACGGCGCCGGATATTACAAAGCATCTTATCGAGCTTCGAGGTATCGGAATTGTGGATGTTAAAGCTCTATACGGTGCATCAAGCGTTAAGGATTATCAGCAGATCGACCTTGTAATCCACCTAGAGGATTGGGACAAGGATAAGGATTACGACAGATTAGGTCTTGAGGACAATTACACCGAGTATCTCGGAGTTAAGGTTGCAAGTCACAACATTCCTATCAGACCCGGCCGTAACCTCGCGGTTATCTGCGAATCGGCAGCAGTTAACTTCCGTCAGAAGAAGATGGGATACAATGCAGCCGAAGAATTATATAAGAGATTTCAGGAGAACCTTGCAAAGCGCGGGGGAGAGGAGGAAGAAGACTGATGAAGTATGCAGTTGGAGTTGATATCGGAGGTACTACGGTAAAGATCGGTATCTTCGAGGAGAATTCAAAAATCGTAGATAAGTGGGAAATCCCTACTGTTAAGACAAACGGCGGTAAGCAGATTATTTCCGATGTTTCAAAGAGCGTTTTGAGTAAGCTCTCGGAGCATGGAATTGACTTAAAAGATGTCCTTGGACTTGGCGTCGGAGCCCCCGGCGCTGTGGATGACAATGGTTATATGTCGGGAGGAGCCGTAAACCTCGGATGGGAACCTTTTAATCTCAGAGAAGCTTTCGAGAAAGAAATCGGTGGGATTGAGGTTAAGGCTGCCAATGATGCAAATGTAGCTGCTTTCGGAGAAATGTGGCAGGGCGGCGGAAGAGGACACAGCGACATGGTGGCTGTTACTCTCGGAACCGGTGTAGGCGGCGGAATTATCGTCGGAGGAAAAATCCTCGCAGGCGCCACCGGGGCCGGCGGAGAGATAGGACATATCCATTTGGTAGATGATGAGCCCGATACCTGCGGCTGCGGCGGACACGGTTGCCTTGAGCAGTATGCATCTGCCACCGGAATCGTAAGACTTGCAAAGAGAAGACTTGCAGCTGATGCGACTCCCAGCTGCTTGAGAGACGGCGAAGTATCTGCAAAGACCGTATTTGATGCGGTAAAGGCAGGGGATAAGCTTGCAACAGAGGTTGCGGAGAAGTTCGGTTACTATTGCGGAAAGGGACTTGCGGCAGTTGCAAACGTTGTAAATCCCGAAGTTTTCGTCATCGGCGGAGGCGTATCCAAGGCAGGAGAGATCCTTATTAAGTTTATCGAGCCCAGCTTTAAAAAGTACGCATTCCCTCCTTGCAGGGGAGCAAAGTTTGCGATGGCTGAGCTTGGAAATGATGCCGGAATTGTAGGAGCTGCCGGTATGATCATCAATAAATAAGCATTGATACTAAGCTTAAAGGCGGTAATAAATGATTACCAAAGAAGTAATAGATTCGATAATTGAATATACTTCGGCTGAAAATGTAAAGCAGGGCGAGCTCCTTTCCGGATATACGACTTTCAAGATCGGCGGACCCGCAAGGTGCCTTGTGGAAATAGATACCGTCAAGCAACTGACAGATGTGTCAAAATATCTAAAGCGTGAAAAAATCCCTTTTTACGTACTCGGAAACGGAAGTAATACTCTTTTTTCCGATGAGGGTTACGAAGGCGTCGTAATCCACCTTGGAAAAAAGATATCCGATATAAGAGTCGAGGGGAATCTTATCTTTGCGGAAGCGGGAGCAATGCTGGTACGGGTATCTAAGGAAGCTCAAAAGGCTTCCCTGTCAGGACTTGAGTTCGCCGCCGGAATCCCCGGTACCGTCGGAGGAGGCGTTGTAATGAACGCGGGGGCTTACGACGGAGAGCTTAAGCAGGTGGTTAAATCCGTAAGCGCCGTTTCGCCTGAAGGAGAGTTCGTTACTCTTTCGAATAAGGAAGCGGACTTCGGGTACAGAAGCAGCCTGATGCGCAGGGAAGAATATGTTATTACCGAAGTCGTTTTTGAACTGCAGAGGGGAAATGCTGACGAGATCCTCGATAAGATGAACGACTTTAACGAAAGGCGAAGAGCTAAACAGCCCCTTGATCTGCCCAGCGCGGGAAGTACATTTAAGCGCCCGGAGGGAAACTTTGCGGGAAAGCTTATTATGGAGGCCGGTCTTGCCGGATTTGCCGTAGGCGGCGCAAAGGTGTCCGAGAAACATTGCGGATTTGTAGTTAATACCGGAAACGCTTCCTCGAAGGATGTTTTAGATCTTATAAAGGAAGTACAGCAAAGAGTTTTTGAGACCTCGGGAGTTAATCTCGAGCCGGAGATAGAGATAGTACAATGAGATTTGTAATTGTTACCGGAATGAGCGGCGGCGGAAAAAGTACGACGCTGAAAATGCTTGAAGATATGGGCTTTTATTGTGTAGACAATCTGCCCGTTTCTTTGCTTGAAAAATTTGCGGAACTGATCATGCAGCCCGGAACAGAGCTTACTAAGGTTGCTTTAGGGCTTGATGTCAGAAACGGTCAGTCCTTTATGGAACTTCCCAAGGTGCTTGACCGCCTTGCGGGGATGAATATCAGCGTTGATGTCCTTTATCTTGAGGCGTCTGAGCGCGCTCTTATCCGCAGATACAAAGAGACAAGGCGTATGCATCCTCTTTCCCCTGAAGGAAGAGTAGAGGACGGAGTAGCAAAAGAGCGTGAGATGCTCGAGAAGATCAAGCCCTATTCCAAGTACGTCATTGATACAACGAATCTCCTTACAAGAGAGCTTAAGGCACAGCTTGACGAGATCTTTGTCAAGGACAAGGCGTACAACAACCTTATGGTTTCTGTCATGTCCTTTGGTTTTAAACACGGAATACCCGTGGATGCGGATCTTGTATTCGATGTGAGATTTTTACCAAATCCCTTCTATATAGAAGAGCTTAAGACCAAAACGGGACTTGACGAGGAAGTAAGAAACTACGTTATGCAGTTTGACGAGGCCGGAATATTCCTTGACAAGATAGTGGACCTCTTGCAGTTCCTCATCCCTAATTACATAAAAGAAGGCAAGTACTCTTTGGTAGTTGCCATCGGATGTACGGGAGGAAAGCACAGAAGCGTTACTCTGGCCGGGGAGCTTTATGACAGACTTGAAAAACAGGGCGGATGCGGACTTAAGCTTTACCACAGAGATGTTGCGGTCCAGGGAAAATAAAGGAGAATACAGATGTCTTTTGCCGGAACTGTCAAGCAGGAACTGACGCAAAAGATAGCTCCTTCCAGGCATTGCCGGCTCGCTGAGCTGGCGGGGCTGTTTCATTCCTGCGGTCATATCGGAAAAACGGATGACGGTATGATAAGTATAGGATTTGCGGCTCAGGATGAGGCTATAGTCAGAAAGGGCTTTACTTTATTAAGAAAAACATTTAATATAGTTGGGGAAATTAGCGAGAATAGTCCCGAATTTAAGGACTTCTTTTCAAAAATGGGTGACCCTGAAGAAACGGTAGATCCTCTTATGATAAAGAATTCCTGTTGCCAGAGAAGTTTCCTCAGGGGCGCCTTTTTAGGGGCCGGCTCTGTAAACGATCCCGCTAAAACCTACCATTTGGAATTTGTCTGTCAGTCAAGACAAAAGGCTGAGCAGATCAGTCATGTCATAGGGGCTTTCGATATCTCCACAAAGATCACAACGAGGCGCAAAAGCTATGTGGTCTATATAAAAGAAGGGGAGGCGATAGTAGAGATGCTCAGCGTTCTCGAAGCGCCGGGATCCCTTATGGAGATGGAAAATGCCCGTATATATAAAGAAGTAAACAATTCTGTTAACAGGCGTGTCAACTGTGAGATGTCCAACATCCGCAAAACGGTCAATGCGTCTGCGAGACAGGTAGAGGATATTATATACATCAGAGACCATTACGGCCTTGACAAGCTGCCTGAGAG
This sequence comes from Lachnospiraceae bacterium, assembly GCA_017401005.1. Lineage (GTDB taxonomy): Bacteria > Bacillota > Clostridia > Lachnospirales > Lachnospiraceae > AC2028. The sequence goes on along the minus strand of JAFPRD010000198.1, from coordinate 5,180 downwards.
CCTTTCTGAAATGGCACAGGTCAGACTTGAATTTCCCGAAGCTCCTTTAGGGGAACTTGGAGAACATTTAGATCCTCCCGTTGGAAAATCGGGAGTTAATCATAGATTGAGGAGACTGGGAGAAATGGCAGAAAAGCTTAGAGAGGGCTTGGAGCCGTAAGTATTTGAGGAGATCCGCCAAGGCGGGATTATGAAAGGATTTATTGGTTATGAAGACGAGTAAGATTAAGGTTAACTTGGAAAATGGCCAGGAGGCCAGACCCATTGCGCTTCTTGTTCAGGAAGCCGGTAAGTTTGAAAGCAGAATCTATCTTGAGATCGGTACTAAGAAGGTTAATGCCAAGAGTATCATGGGTATGATGAGCCTTGGTATGACAAACGGAGACGAAGTGGAAGTATCTGCTGAGGGCGATGACGAAGAGGCTGCTCTTGACGGAGTTGTAGGTTTTCTTCTTGGGGATAAATAATCCAAAGACAGTTTTTGGGGTATCTACGTATGAAACAGAATAAAAAGATGCTGTTCGTATATAATCCTAAGGCCGGTAAAGCTATGATCAGAAACAAGCTTGCCGACATACTGGATATATTTACGGCCGGCGGATATGAGATCACTATCGTTCCGACCCAGAGGCACGGCGACGCGGTTAATATCGTAAAGAACCGCTCAAATATCTACGATGTAGTCGTCTGCAGCGGCGGTGACGGAACTTTGGATGAAGTTGTAAACGGAATGCTGCAAAGCGACCACAGAACACCCCTCGGGTATATCCCTGCGGGATCTACCAATGATTTTGCGGCGAGCCTTGCTATTCCTTCGGATATGTTGAAGGCAGCAAATATAATTGTATCCGGATCTGATTTTTCCTGCGACGTAGGAAGTTTTAATGACTCCAACTTTATCTATGTAGCGGCTTTTGGGCTGTTCAGCGAGATTTCTTATTCCACCGATCAGCAGATTAAGAACGCTTTGGGACATACCGCGTACATCTTGAGCGGCGGAAAGTCCCTTTTAAATGCCCATGCCCACAAGCTTAAAGTAACCGCAAACGGCGAAACAATCGAGGATGTATTTATTTACGGTATGATCTCCAACTCCAAGCAAGTCGGAGGATTCCAGGGAATAATGGGCCCCGGAGTGGAGCTTGATGACGGTGAGTTTGAGGTTACCCTTATCAAGGATCCAAAGACTCCGCCCGAGCTTAACACGATCCTCGTCTCTCTTCTTGAGAGAAATATTGATAATGATCTTATGTACAGCTTCAGGACTAACGACATTACGATCGAGTGCGATGAGCCTGTAAGTTGGGCCCTTGACGGAGAAGACGGCGGAGCCCATAAAAAGGTTCATATAAAGACCCTGCCCAAGGCTATCGACATCAAGGTTATTTACCAATAAAAAATAGTATGTTATAATTTTCACATATTTGAAAGTTAATCCGCACCTATCTGCGGACGCAAAAGTAAAAAGCGGAGGTATAAAAAATGTTAGTATCAGCTACAGACATGCTTAAAAAAGCAAAAGCCGGCCATTATGCAGTAGGCCAGTTCAACATCAACAACCTCGAGTGGACCAAGTCTATTCTCCTTACTGCTAAGGAGCTTAGAAGCCCTGTAATCCTTGGAGTATCCGAGGGTGCCGGAAAGTACATGGGTGGTTATGACGTAGTTGTCGGAATGGTAAACGGACTCTTAAAGGATCTCGATATCGATGTTCCCGTTGCTCTTCACCTTGACCATGGTACTTATGAGCACTGCTATAAGTGCATCGAAGCAGGATTCTCATCAATCATGTTCGATGGTTCTCATTACTCAATCGATGAGAACGTTCAGAAGACTACCGAGCTCGTTAAGGCAGCTCACAGAAAGGGACTTTCCATCGAAGCTGAAGTTGGTTCAATCGGCGGAGAAGAAGATGGCGTTATCGGAATGGGCGAGTGCGCTGATCCTAATGAGTGTAAGATGATCGCTGATCTTGGAGTAGACTTCCTTGCAGCAGGTATCGGAAACATCCACGGAAAATATCCCGCAAACTGGCAGGGACTTTCATTCGAAACTCTTGATGCTATCCAGAAGCTTACCGGTGAGCTTCCTCTCGTTCTTCACGGAGGAACAGGTATCCCCGCTGATATGATCAAGAAAGCTATCGACCTTGGCGTTTCCAAGATCAACGTTAACACTGAGTGCCAGCTTTCATTCGCAGCAGCTACAAGAAAGTATGTTGAAGAAGGAAAGGATCTTGAAGGAAAGGGATTCGATCCCAGAAAGCTTCTTGCTCCCGGAACTCAGGCTATCCACGACACCGTTAAGGAGAAGATGGAACTCTTCGGATCTGTTGGAAAAGCAGAATAAATAAAAAAAGCCCCATAAAAGGGAGGATGCCGGGAAACTTTTGTTTCCCGGCATTATATTATGAAAAAGTGTTTAAACTTGTCTTAAGCTCTTTGCTTCATCTGATAAGTAGATTATATATGTCAATAGTTTCTAAAAAATGAGTTACAGGTAAACATAATTTAAAACAATTATGAATTAATTATGAACGAAAAGCCCCTCAAAACCCTGATTTTACAAGGTGTTGAGGGGCTGTATCTTTAAACCACAAGATGTTGAGTTAACATTTTTCGGGTTCGGGATACTCTACTCCGAAGGTTTCTGCAACTACGCTTTCCATGATCTGATCCTCTAAAGGACGGTCTGAAAAATCGGTAGGAGTCTCGGCAATAGCGTTTACAACCTCCATACCTTCAATTACTTTTCCGAAGGCAGCATACTGTCCGTCAAGGTGGGGAGAGTTCTTGTGCATAACAAAGAACTGGCTTCCTGCGGAATCGGGGAACATTGTGCGTGCCATAGAAAGAACGCCTTCGGTATGCTTAAGATCGTTGTCGAAGCCGTTGATCTTAAATTCACCTTTAATGGAGTATCCGGGGCCGCCTGCTCCTGTTCCTTCGGGGTCTCCGCCCTGGATCATAAAGCCTCTGATTACTCTGTGAAAAATAAGTCCGTTGTAAAATCCTTTATTTACAAGACTTAAAAAGTTGTTAACGGTATTGGGAGCGATTTCGGGATAAAGCTCAGCTTTGAAAGTATCTCCGCTCTTCATGGTAAAAGTAACAACGGGATTTTGTGACATTTTTAGTCCTCCTTAAAAAATTGACGGGTGCTTTGAAATTTCGTTATTTTTAACAAAATTCAACTGAAATAATTATACACTAAATCAGCCAAAATATTTAGTTTTTCTTGTAAATAAGTGATAAAATATTAATTACCTGATAACCAACGGGGCGAGATATATCTGATGGTTATCTGGCAGTATTTTTAATATAGGAGTGTGGTACTAATGGAAACGAAAACAAAAGTAGGCTTTTTCTCGTCAATGCGCTTTAAGATCATCCTTATGGTTACGGTCGGCGCTCTCTTTACTTCGGGCATAATCATTGCAATTATTCTTCCGACATCACGAAAGATTATATCTGATACAAATCACGATTACCTGTTGGACATGTCTGTTTCATACGGTAATGCACTTGATGATACATATGCTGCCATTGGTGACAGTATGATTGAAACTTACGAGACATTAAACACAATGCTCGGTGAAGTAAAAATTTCGAATTTAAGCTCCAGCTATGCTTACCTTGTAAGCGCAGACGGAACAATGCTTTACCACCCTACGGCGGATAAAGTCGGAAACCCTGTTGAAAACGTTATGGTAAAAGGCCTTGTAGCTGATATTCAGGCAGGCAAAAACCTCTCAGGACAGAATGATTCTATCGAGTATCTATTTAAGGGCAAGACAAAGATGGCTTCTTACCATGTCGGCCCTGACAACAAATATATCCTTATCGTTACCGCGGATAAGGACGAGGTATTGAAAAAGGTCAGAACCATTACCGTACAGGCATTTGTTGCAGCCTTCGGTGTTCTTATCGTAGTAGTAGGTGTTACGGTATTCTTTACATACATAATGGTTACACCTCTTACAAAGGTGACCGAGATCATCAACAAACTCGCTTCCCTCGATATTACCAAGAACGAAGGAACCGAGAGGATTAAGAATCGTAAGGATGAGACCGGTGTCATTTGCAGAGCTGTCAGCGAGATGAGACACAGTCTTGTCGATATCGTTTCGAATATCTCTGAGCAGAGCGACAAGCTTTCAGAGGCAAACAGCCAGTTCTCCGAGAGATTCCAGGAGATTACGGAGAATGTTTCAAATGTAAATATCGCTGTGGAGGAGATTGCTGAAGGAAGTACATCTCAGGCTCAGGAAACTACATCCGCAGGCGAACAGGTTGCAAATATCGGTAATGTTATTGAGACCAATGTACGTAATGTAGAGAAGCTTGAAGAAACCGTACGCCAGATGAATGATCTTTCTGACAAGGCGAGCGCTACTTTAGGCAGCTTAAAGGCCATCAATGAGCAGACCAGCGCAAATATCGATATCGTATCTGAACAGACAGGCAGAACCAATGCATCCGCGACCAAGATTCAGGAAGCTGTTACTCTTATTCAGGATATCGCAAGCCAGACAAACCTCCTTTCACTCAACGCTTCTATCGAGGCGGCAAGAGCGGGAGAAGCGGGACGCGGATTTGCGGTTGTTGCGGAAGAGATCAGAAAGCTTGCTGATGATTCTGCTTCGAGTGCAAACGAGATCAACAACATTGTTGAAGAACTTATCGAGAACTCCAACCAGAGCGTAGGCAAGATGACCGAGGTTAAGAGCGATTCCGATAAGCAGATGGAACAGCTCCAGAGCACTATCGATTCCTTCGACTCTCTCCGTCAGTATGTACAGGAAGTTGCTACAGCTTCAGGCGATATCGCTACTCAGATGACCGACCTTGAGAAGGAAAAGAACATCATCAGCGGAGTTGTTGAACAGCTTGCTGCTATATCTGAGGAGAACGCCGCTTCTACAGAAGAGACCAGCGCTTCCATGCAGACTCTCTCCGGCGCAGTTCAGTCCTGCCAGGAGGAGACTGATGCCCTCAACCAGCTCAGCGCAAGTCTTGCCGCAGATGTAAACAAGTTCAAGCTCTAATTCAGATATTAATTTAATAGAGAAGGTTAATATAAAAGAGAACCCCCGTCCGTAAGGATGGGGGTTCTCTGCAACAAAAAATGACACAGGGGGACGGGGTTGGGGGTTCATTTTAAGAATGATTTAAAAATTA
>JAFPRD010000197.1:0-9650 GCA_017401005.1 Lachnospiraceae bacterium | reverse complement strand
GCATACAGACTTACTTCCCCGGGCCTTGGAAAAGAAGTCGGCGCTTCCCTTGGAATACTTCAGAGCTTTTACCAGGGACTTTTCCTTTCGCCCACAGTTACGGCATGTGCATTAAAGAGCGCTATTTTCGGAGCAAATATATACGAAAAGCTTGGTTTTTCTGTCCTTCCCAACAGTACAGAGGACAGACATGATATTATTCAGGCGATTACATTCGGAAGAGCTGATGCGGTTGAAGCTTTCTGCAGAGGTATTCAGGCTGCGGCGCCCATTGATTCCCATGTTACGCCGATTCCCTGGGATATGCCCGGGTATGATGCCCCTGTTATAATGGCAGCCGGTGCTTTTGTTTCGGGATCCTCCATCGAGCTTTCCGCAGACGGACCGATAAAGCCTCCCTATGCTGTATATTTCCAGGGCGGTCTTACATGGCCTCACGGTAAATTCGGCATTTTAAAATCTTTGCAATCCCTTGTGGATAATGGCATTGTTTTATGGTAAAATAAAATTTGTTTAATTCCTCTTAAGTCCCCGAAGAAGATTTGGGAGGTATATGAATAATATAAAAACAGAACAGCCTTACGAAAAGTTTGTAAAGTACGGAGCGGGTTCACTTTCCGAAAGTGAACTTATAGCTATCATACTCCGGACGGGAACAAAGGACCATGATGCAACCGACGTTGCAAGGCAGGTGCTTAGCCTCGGGACATATCCGAGAGAGGGACTCCTTGGCTTATACGATTTAAGCCTTGACGAGCTCTGTAAAGTAAAAGGCGTCGGAAAGGTAAAAGCTATCAAACTTAAAGCCCTTGCCGAGCTTTCCATGAGGATGCACAGAGCCTGCGCCCAAAGCTCCTTCAGAGCGGACAAGCCTTCGACTGTAGCGGACTACTTTATGGAAGACTTAAGACATTTAAGCCATGAAACTGTTGTTTTATGTGGTCTTGACTCTAAGCTTAAGCTGCTTTTTTCCCAAAAGATCTCGGTCGGAAATGTGAATGCTTCTATTATTTCACCGAGAAGTATCTTTATCGAGGCGCTTTCAAAAAAAGCTGTCTCAATTATACTTCTTCACAATCATCCCAGCGGAGATCCGACTCCAAGCAAGATGGATATGGAGTTTACCGAAAAGGTATACGAGGCGGGAGAGTTTCTTGAGATAAGACTTCTTGACCATATTGTTATCGGAGACAACAGATATTACAGCTTTATGGAAGAAGGAAATTTACAGACCAAAAGGCGGAAGGAATGACATGAGTAACGCATTCGGTATTGATCTGGGAACAAACAATATAAAGATTTATTCCCTTGCTAATGATGATATTATGGTTCAAAAGAACCTTATCGCCATTCAAAATAAAAATACTATCTTTGCTTACGGAGATTCTGCTTACGATATGTATGAGAAGGCTCCCGCAAATTTCGATATCACTTTCCCTGTTAACAACGGAGTTATATCCGACCTTAACAATATGGAAACCCTGATCAAGTTCTTTATCAGCGACCTTCAGGACGGACAGCTTAAGCCCGCCGATTTTATTGTTGCGGTACCTACGGATATTACGGACGTTGAAAAGAGAGCTTTCTACGATCTCATCAAAGAGGCGAATGTTAAAGGAAAGAAGATTCTTGTTGCCGATAAGGCTGTAGCCGACGGACTTGGAATGGGTCTTGATGTTAAGAGTACCCAGGGTATCATGGTCGTAGATGTTGGATACGAAACAACCGAGATTTCCGTTATTTCTCTTGGCGGAATCGTCCTTAACAGACTGCTTAATGTGGGCGGTCTTGCTTTTGACGAAAATATCAAGAGCCTTGTCAGAAATGATTTTCATCTTCATATCGGCAACAAATCCGCCGAGTTTATAAAGTGTTCTCTTACAGAGCACGAAGCTGAAGGAAAGCCCGTTACGGTTTACGGAAGAGATGTTGTTACCGGACTTCCCGTTGAGAGAGATATTCCCACAGCCCTTGTTGATAAGTCTCTTATGACCGAGTTTGAAAAGATAGTTGATGCCATCAAGGTATATCTCGATCTTACGCCTCCCGAGCTTGCAGCAGATATCTACAAAAACGGTATCTATCTTACGGGCGGAGCTTCGCAGGTAAACCATCTCGTAGAAGCTATCGGAAACGGAACAAAGCTTAAAGTCAATGCTACTTCAAATCCCATGACAACTGTTGCTGAGGGACTTGGCAGAATGCTCAAGGAAAGCTATTACCAGAGCATTGCATATTCTGTTGAAGGAATGAGTAAATGAGCCCTGTAGTTAAACCAAAAAAGGAGAAATTTACTTTTCCGGGTAAATATCTCCTTTTAATTTTTTCAATCTTAAGTATAGCTCTTATGGTGGTAACCTATGGCACTACGGCTTTTGACGGGCCTTTTAACACTGCTGTGGGATATGTTGTTGTGCCTTTTGAAAAGGGTATCGGAAGACTGGGCGAATGGCTTGCAAACCGTTCCGAAGAGTTTACCGATGTTAAAAGGCTTCTTGCGGAAAATGAAGAGCTTAAAAACGAAATAAACAAACTTACCGAGGAGAACGCGATCCTTAGCCAGGAAAGATATGAGTTAAATTCCCTCAGAACCCTTTTTGAACTCAGCAACGAGTACGATTCCTACAACAAAGTGGGGGCACGTATTATCGCTAAGGACAGCGGAAACTGGTTTTCATCTTTTATAATCGACAAGGGAACGAATGACGGACTTCAGGTTGATATGAACGTTATTTCAGGCGGCGGCCTTGTGGGATGTATTACCGGAATCGGCCCCAACTGGGCCAGGGTAAAGGCTATTGTATCCGACAAAAACTTTGTAAGCGGTCAGGTGCTTTCTACCGGTGAGACTCTTTTTGTCGAAGGTGATTTGGAACTTTTAAACAGCAATATCATTTCTTTTTCTATGCTGGAAGATGAAAATGATGCAGTTGTTGTGGGAGATAAGGTTGTTACAAGCAAGATTTCCGATAAATACCTTCCCGGAATCCTTATCGGATTTATCCAGTACATCGAAAACGACAATAATAACCTTACAAAATCGGGATATATCACCCCCGCTGTGGATTTTGAACATATGTCCGAAGTACTTGTTATTACGGATATGAAAAATAACGATTACGAGTAATCTTTAAAGTATGATAAGAAAAATAATTATGGTTCTTGGAGCTTTCGTCATATTTTTGCTTCAAAACTGCGTATTTACACAATTTAATACAGGCGGAATCGTACCTAATCTTATTCTTCTTATTACCGGAATCTACGGCTTTATGCACGGTGAAAAAGCCGGGCTTATTGCGGGATTTCTTCTCGGTCTCGGATTTGATATTTTTTACGGCGATATCATCGGGCTTCATGCTCTTATTTTTATGTACATCGGTTATATCAACGGCAAGTTTTGCGGAGTATATTATCCCGAGGATATCAAGCTTCCGCTTTTGCTTATATTTTTGAGCAATATTTCCTGCGGCGTACTGGATTATATTTTCGGCTATCTTATCAGGGGAAGATTGCATTTTTCCTACTACTTTGCCCATATAATCCTGCCGGAAATGCTCTACACAATGCTTATAACTATAATCATTTATCCGATAATTGTTTTGATATACAATGCCTTTGAAAAAAGGGAAGTCAGGAAAGAGGCCTAAAAAGTGTTTAACAGCTTCAGAGAAAGATTATTAAATATTTTTACAAATCGCCTGACTATTCTTTGGGTTATTGTCCTTTTGCTTGGCGGCGTTTTGGTTTATCGCTGCTATAAGCTGCAGATAATCGAGGGTCAGACATATTTAGACAATTTTGTTTTGAATCAGGAAAAGACTCGCGACATCTCCCCTGCAAGAGGAAATATCTACGACAGAAACGGAAATCTCCTTGCTTATAACGAGCTTGCTTATTCCATCAAAGTAGAAGATACCTTTGAATCTTCGGGAAATACCAAAAACAAAGAACTCAACACTCTTTTATATAATCTTGTTAATTACATCGAGAAAAACGGAGATCATATTAATTCGGATTTTAAGATCTATCTCGATGAGGATGATAATTTTGCATTTAACGTAAGCGGAAAATCTCTTGAAAGATTTTTGGCTGATGTTTACGACCATACTTACACCACGGATCTGACGGATGAAGAGCTTAGTTCTACCGCGGAAGACGTTATGATCTATTTAAGCAGAGCTTCCGGTAAAGGATACAGGTACTTTGTCGGGGAATACGCAGAACCTGACAATACAAAATCCGAGTGGATCCCCGGAAAAGGGTATTCAAAAAAAGACTGGCTTAAGATAGTGACTATGCGCTTTGCTATGAGCCAGACTTCCTTCAGAAAATACATGGGAACAACGATAGCCACAGATGTCAGTGATGAAACTGTTGCGGTTATCTTAGAGAATTCGGATTCTCTTCCCGGAGTTACCATCGAAGAAGACACAGTCAGAAGATATGTGGACAGTTCCTATTTTTCACATATTCTCGGATATACCGGTAAGATTTCGTCTGAGGAACTTGATGAACTAAATAACAGACTTTTGGATGAAAATATTACATCATATACCTACTCCATAAATGATGTTGTCGGAAAGGGCGGAATCGAGAGCTCAATGGAGACAAAGCTTCAGGGAGTCAAGGGGTATGAAAAGGTAATGGTTAACAATACAGGTAAGGTTATTTCCGTTCTTGAAAGGCAGGAGGCTACTTCGGGTGAGGATATTTATCTTACCATAGACAAGGACCTTACCATTGCGGTTTATCAGCTTATAGAGCAAAAGCTTGCGGGACTTGTTGCATCAAAGATAATAAACGCCAAGGAGTATATTCCTTCAGAAAACTCCAGCAGCGCAAATATCAAGATTCCTATATATGATGTTTACTTTGCTGTCATCAACAACTCCATCGTAAACGTAAAGCATTTCGAATCCGAAGACGCGAAAGAGACCGAAAAGGAAGTCTATCATGCCTTCCTTGATTACAAGGCTTCGTCCTACGATAAGCTTTACGACGAGCTTTACAACAAGCGTACGATTTACAAAAGGCTTTCAAAAGAGTATCAGGTATACGAGAGCAATATTGTCAGCCTCCTTTACAAGAATAATATAATCGATTTTGAAAAGATCGATCCAAAGGATTCCACATACAACGCATGGACCGTTGATGAAACCATATCTCTCGGGGAATACCTTGATTATTGTATTTCCATGAACTGGGTGGATACTTCAAAGCTTACCATAGCCGAGAAATATCCTTCCTCTGCGCAGATTTTTGATGCTCTTTACAATGAAATAATCTCATCAATCGAGAATAATACCGAATTTCAGAAGCGTTTTTATAAATATATGCTTTTAAACGGTAAGATTTCCGGCAGACAGATATGCCTCCTTTTATACGAACAGGATGCCTGCAATATTCCTATCGATGAGATAGAAAAGATTAAAAACTCCCGGATTTCGTCTTATCAGTTTATGATGAACCGGATTACAAATATCGATATCACACCGGCTCAGCTTGCGCTTGATCCTTGTAATGCGTCGGTTGTAATCAATGATGTTCATACCGGTAAGGTGCTGTGTATGGTTTCTTACCCGGGATACAACAACAATATGATGGCAAACTCCGTTGATGCCGCCTACTATGAGAAGCTTACAAGCGATAAAGCATCGCCTCTTCTTAACTTTGCGACTCAGTATAAGGCTGCTCCGGGATCTACTTTTAAGATCGTATCGGCTACTGCGGGACTTATGGAAGATGTTATAACCTTAAGAGAGCCTATAAGGTGCCTCGGAACCTTCGAATCGATCACGCCTTCCCCTAAGTGCTGGAATGTCTGGGGACACGGCAACGAGATTGTTCAGACTGCGATAAGAGATTCATGTAACTATTATTTCTATGAAGTTGGTTACAGACTTGCAACAAAAGACGGTATTTACAACGACGAAGAAGGTCTTGCGGCTCTGGCTGAGTATGCGGATCTTTACGGTTTATCATCTAAATCGGGCGTTGAGATTTCGGAATACGACCCGGATGTATCTGATACCGACGCAGTCCGTTCAGCCATCGGACAGGGTACAAACAGCTATACCACGGCTCAGCTTGCGAGATATGTTTCGGCTATCGCAAACAAGGGAACCGTTTATAACCTTACCCTAATCGACCATACGCAAAAAGCTTATGGAAATACGGCTACCTATACGGAGCCCGATGTCAGAAATGTTGTGGATATTCCCTCCGAGTATTGGGAGGTTTTCCACAAGGGTATGAGAAACGTAGTTCAAAACAAGTCTTACTTTAACGATATCGGCGTAAATGTTGCCGGAAAAACCGGTACAGCGCAGCAGTCGACATCGCGTCCCAGCCACGCGCTTTTTGTAAGCTTTGCGCCTTACGAGGAGCCGGAGATAGGCATGGCCGTACGTATACCCTTTGGTTATTCATCGGACTATGCCGCTCAGCTTGCAAGAGATGTTTACAAATACTACTTTGAGCTTGTAAACGAGGAAGATCTGATAGACGGTAAGGCCGATTCACCGGACAGCGGTATTACAAATGAACTCTAATGTTTTTGATATTTTTATCAGAAAGGTTTTGGAATGAATACAAAGAAAACTCCACTGGTTATCAGAAGCTTTAAAGACGGCATTAAACTGATGCTTGATCCTGATGCCGGATTTGACGAGATCTGTGATGAGCTTGCAAAGAAGTTTACAGAAGGAAGAGCATTTTTCGGAGATGCCACCGTAGCTCTCGCCATTGAGGGCCAAAAGCTTACGGATGCACAGGAGCTTGAAATCCTAACAATAATCCGCTCTACATGTTCTCTCAACGTACTTTGTATAGTTTGCGATGATGAGATCCATAATAAGCATTATCTCAAGGCGGTAAAGCATATTCAGGATATGACGAAACCCGGTGATACAGGGCATTTTTATCGCGGTAGCGTAACCGACGGTCAAAAGCTCGAATACGACGACGGAATCGTTATACTTGGCGATGTAAACCCGGGATGTGTTGTCAAAAGCTCCGGAAGCATTATAGTTCTCGGCGGTCTTTACGGCGAAGCTTACGCTGGATCCGACTTTGATGATACGGATGCGTTTGTTATTGCGTTAGAGCTCTCTGCCGAGGCAATCGGAGTCGGAAATGCAAAGTACGTTCCCGAAACAAAGCCGAAGTGGGGCTTCAGAAAAAAGATCAGTCCTAAAATAGTTTATTCACAAAACGGAGAACTTGTTTTTGACAATCTGAACAAGTCCGTATTGGAGCAGGTTTATGCCCTTTAAGAAATTCAAGATCAGGGATTATGATTTTAAATTAATACTTTTGGTTGCGGCCGTTGCTTTAATAGGCGTATTTGCGGTAGGAAGCGCACAGCCGAATCTATTCAAAAAACAGCTGTACGGCTATATTGTAGGACTTGTAGTTATGATAATCGTCTCATTAGTCGATTACCATTTTATCCTTAAGTTTTACTGGGTCATATACATAATAAACATTGCCTTGCTTGTTTTGGTAATATTTACAGGTGAATCCTCCCACAACGCACAGCGCTGGCTTATGATAGGTTCCATAAAGTTTCAGCCATCCGAACTGGCTAAAATTTTATTGATTTTATTCTTCGCACAGTTTATTATGATACAGAGAGAAAAATTTAATTCTTTTCCTGTCATCTTGCTCTGCGTTGTATTTATCGGTGCACCTGTTGCGCTTGTACTGGCGCAGCCGGATCTGTCTACTACCATCATGCTAGCTATTATATTTGCTGCTATCATGTTTGCAGGCAAGCTTAAGTTCCGGATCATTTTAGGTATTTTGGCGATCATAGTGCCGGCAGTGCTTATATTTATGTCGATTGCCTTAAGACCCGATTCCACCATCTTAAAGACCTATCAGATGGAAAGAGTCTGGTCCTTCCAAGATCCCGAGAGTTATCCGGACCTTGTTTATCAGCAACAGAACTCCGTTACCGCCATAGCATCAGGTATGCTTGAAGGTAAAGGATATCGCAATAATGAGATCACCTCCGTTAAAAACGGAAATTTTCTTTCGGAGGACCAGACGGATTTTATTTTTGCGATAATAGGAGAGGAATTCGGATTCAGAGGCAGTGTAGTGGTTATAGGCCTGCTTATTCTGATAGCTCTCGAATGCATATCTGTGGGCAGAAGAGCCCCGGATGTGGGCGGAAGTATAATAGGTGCCGCTATGGGCGCGCTTATCGGCTTTCAAAGTTTTATAAATATCGGCGTTGCGACATTTATATTACCGAACACAGGATTGCCGCTTCCTTTTGTCAGTTACGGTTTAACTTCACTTCTTACGTTGTTTTTCGGCATGGGAATTGTTATAAATGTACGTACACAGGCGAAAAGGGGTAATTCGACTGTTGATGATTATATATTTAATGATTTATCTAAACTTTAGTCTATTGGAGGTATAGGGGTATGAATATTGCGCTTATTGCGCATGACGCAAAAAAGAAGCTTATGCAGAATTTCTGCATAGCTTACAAGGGGATTCTTAGTAAGAATGAACTATACGCAACGGCTACAACCGGAAGACTTATAGAGGAAGTTACCAATCTGACCATCCACAAATCTCTTGCGGGACATCTTGGCGGAATGCAGCAGATCGGAGCTCTTATTGAGTGCAACCAGATTGATATGGTCATATTCCTCAGAGACCCTCTTAATCCCAAGTCTCATGAGCCTGATGTAAATATTGTAGTCAGACTTTGCGACACCAACAATATTCCCCTGGCTACCAATCTTGCCAGTGCAGAGCTTCTTATCAAGTCCTTGGAAAGAGGAGATTTAGAGTGGCGTGAGATGTATAAATAAGTCCAAAGCCCTGCAATATAGAATTATTGCGGGGCTTTTATCTGTAATTTGCATATTGTCAGTCTGCGGATGCGCCCAGATTCCCTATGAGGGAAAGTACGGCAGTTTCAATATGGGAGCTATCAGCGATAAAGCTTCCGTAGATGACAGAGCCGGGTCTTTCGCTTCCTCGCTTTGTATAGCCACAAACGATCTTGTGGGGGACGGGCAGATTGATCTTGATACATGTGAGAGCGCCGTATTGTTTGATATAAACAATAAAGAGGTTGTGTATTCGAAAAACGCTCTGGAAACTTTGTATCCTGCTTCACTTACCAAGATAATGACTGCTCTTGTGGCAATAAAGCATGGTAAAATGGACCAAGTTTTAACTGCTACAAATGCCGTAAATATCAAGGAAACGGGAGCGCAGCTCGCAGGTATTGTTGCCGGCGATTCCATGACTCTTTATCAGGCTCTTCGAATACTGCTTATGTATTCGGCAAATGACGTAGCCCTGCTTATCGCCGAGAATATCGGCGGAAGCGTGGACGGATTTGTAGCCATGATGAATGAAGAAGCAATAAACCTTGGCGCTACCGGTACGCATTTTACAAACCCTCACGGGCTTTCAAACCCGGAGCATTATACTACTGCTTACGATCTGTATCTTATTTTTAACGAATGCATCAAGTACGAGGAATTTACCCAGATCATCTCTCTTCAGACCTTTGATGCGACTTATACCGGGAAAAACGGAAAAGAAGTCGTTTTATCCGTTAAAAATACGAATGCATATATTAACGGCTCTTTAAATCCGCCTTCCAATGTTACCGTTAT
>JAFPRD010000018.1:0-3370 GCA_017401005.1 Lachnospiraceae bacterium | reverse complement strand
TGTGTCATAATGCATAATTATTAATTTGAAAAATGCAGAAAAATATTGACATAATAAGAAAAAGATACTATATTTTACAAAGAATTAGTGCAAGGGTGCACCGCACACGGCACTTTTTTTATTGGCCCTATGCTTTAATAAAGTAAATTGCTAACGCAATGAACGATATGAATAAAGTGACGGGCTGTATTATTAAATATGCAAAGTGTATGCATATATTCAGGAGGAAAAGATGAAAAGATTAACACGAGTAATTTCTATTTTAGGTGTGGCTGCCCTCAGCCTTGGAGTTCTTGCGGGCTGCGGAAAGAATACCGGTGACACCGCCGCAAACGGCAGCACTGATAACACTGCAGCAGTTTCGGATGCAGCTTCAAACGCAGCAAGCACCGATGCGGCATACGACCTTAGCAATGTAAAGCTTATGAGCGAAGGCGTTTTAAGCGTTGGATGCGAAGTCGGATACCCTCCCTTCGAGAATTTTGCGGAGGACGGAACAACCCCTATCGGATTTGATGTAGACATTATCACTGAGGTTGCCAGAAGACTGGGACTTGAAGTGAATATCATCAACACCGCATGGGACGGTATCTTTGCAGGAATCGACAATAACTATGACCTTGTTTGCTCAGCCTGCACCATTACTGCCGAGCGTAAGGAGAGTATGGCTTTCTCGACTCCTTACATTTCAAACTATCAGGCAGTTATTTTAAAGGCCGGAGATACAAAGGAAATAACAAGCTTCAACGACCTGGATGGAATGACTGTTGCCGTTCAGAAGGAGACCACTTCCGATGAACTTATCAGCGATTACAAGTCAACCGGAACAATCGATGTAGAAGTTGTTGCAAACGAGAAGGTTTTAAGCTGCTTTACCCAGCTCGACAACGGAGAGGTAGATGCTGTACTTGTTGACTCTACTGTAGCCGATGGTTATCTTGCAAAGAATCCCGATAAGTATATCTACGCTTTCAAGGATGAGTCCGAGGCTGAGGAGTTCGGTATCGCTATGGGACTTCAGAACACAGCTTTAAAGGAAGCTGTTGACTGGGCTCTTGCAGGCATGGAAGCAGACGGATTTATCGCAGAGACCCGTGATTACTGGTTTGGCGGCGAAAATTAAACAGGTATTAAACTATGAAGAGTTTTCTTAAAGGACTTATCGATATCAAAAATTGGAAAAAAAGAACAAAGATTACGTGGGTGGTTGTACTGATAATCATCGCTGTATGTATTGTTCTGTCCTTTCTTAAGCCGTCGGAAGCGGATATGAAGGCGATGGCTTCGCCCGAGATGCAGGAGATGATAAAGGCTGATGAGAGCAGTTCAAGAAAAAGAGTTACCGTCACTTACAACAGCCTTATAATCGTGAACTACTGCTCGTTTTCAACCTCCGGCGCCAAGGAGATTACAGAAAAGTATGTTGGCTTTGTAGGAAAAGCTTTCCAGGCTGATGAAGGCTTTGGAAAGTTCGCGGGTCAGATGGTAAATTATACTTACCGTATGCTCGGCTGCGGAGAGAATATCCTCCACGGCGCAAAGCTCACGCTTTTTTTGACCACGGCATCGACTCTTATCGGTGTTGTTTTGGGAACGCTCCTTGCTCTCGGAAAGATATCGAAGAATAAGGTGCTGAGCAAGTTTTGCTCGGGATACATCTTTTTCTTTAGGGGAACTCCTCTTATGATCCAGCTTTTTGTGATCTACTATACCCTTCCTGCGGTGTTTGGATTTGCCTGGAGAGATCTCTTCAGTGCGGCCGACAATCAGGCGGTCTACAAGGGCGCATTTATAGCGGCTCTTATCGCGTACGGACTTAACTCCGGAGCCTACTGTGCGGAGATAGTCCGCGCTGCGATCCAGTCGATAGAAAAAGGCCAGCATGAAGCGGCCAAAGCTCTCGGACTTTCCTACGGACAGACGATGCGCCTTATCATCATACCTCAGTCAGTCCGCAGAATGGTGCCCCCGATTTGTAACGAATTCATTATGATGTTAAAGGATGCGTCATTGGTATTCGCGATTTCGCTGATGGATATTACAACGATTTCAAAAAATATCATGACAAGCGAGATCTCATATATCGTTTTCTTGCCCGCCCTTGTGATCTACCTGATAATCACGGCCTTTTTCACATGGATATTTAATGCGATAGAGAAGAAATTCTCGCTCTACGAGTAAGGAGGCAGGCTATGGAAAATTACGAATATATACTTGAAACCGAGCATGTCAGCAAGAATTTCGGTAATCTGGTCGTTTTAAAGGATATAAATCTTAAGGTTAAAAAGGGTGAAGTTATATGTATAATCGGCCCTTCCGGTGCCGGAAAATCAACATACCTGCGCTCTTTAAATCAGCTCGAGAAGATCTCGTCCGGAAAGATTTTTATAAAAGGGGATCTCTTTTTACACCGTGAAAAGGATCGTACTGTTGAGAGGATTGACAAACAGACTCAGCAAAAACTCCTCCTTGAGATGGGAATGTGTTTCCAGAGATTCAATCTTTTCCCGCACAAGACCGTGCTTGAGAATGTATGCCTTGCGCCTATTCAGGTTAAGCATGAGGACAAAGAGAGAATTAAAACGGAGGCTATGGAGCTTCTTAAAAAGGTCGGACTTGCTGAAAAGGCAAACGAGTATCCAAACCGCTTATCCGGAGGTCAGCAGCAGCGCGTCGCTATCGCAAGAGCTCTTGCTATGAAGCCTGAGATCATGCTTTTTGACGAGCCTACATCAGCTCTTGACCCCGAGCTTGTAGGAGATGTACTGCAGGTTATGAAAGACCTTGCAAATGACGGAATGACCATGCTCGTTGTAACCCATGAAATGGGATTTGCAAAAGAGGTGGCGGATAGGGTATTATTTATGGCTGACGGAATCATCGCTGAGGAAGGAAGCCCGGAGAAGATATTCAATAGTCCCGAGAATCCGAGAACTCAGAGTTTCCTTAGGTCAATTCTGAATGTTTAAGGAGTAGTACCCGCGTTATGCGATCGAAACAAATAAGAAGTTCGTTATTACTGGCATTAACAGCAGCAATCTGGGGCGTGGCCTTTGTAGCCCAGACCACGGGAGGGGACGCAGTTGGACCTTTTTCCTTCAA
This sequence comes from Lachnospiraceae bacterium, assembly GCA_017401005.1. GTDB lineage: Bacteria > Bacillota > Clostridia > Lachnospirales > Lachnospiraceae > AC2028. The sequence goes on along the minus strand of JAFPRD010000018.1, from coordinate 268 downwards.
CTTCGTCCGTTTCCTTATCGGATCGGCTGTGTTATTGCCGGTAATTTTTATTTTGGATAAATTGGGATTATCAAAGAAAAAGCCTGCAAATAAAGCTGACCGCAAGAAGCTTTGGATCGGAGGAGGTCTTGTGGGGCTTTCGCTTTTTTTTGCCGCAAATGCTCAGCAGGTTGGACTCTATCTCGGGGCTCAGGTTAAAACAATTAGATAATTTGATATTTAGCAATAGTTTTTATTTTGTAATTCTTTCATTTGCTATATCAACTAT
>JAFPRD010000196.1:0-1761 GCA_017401005.1 Lachnospiraceae bacterium | reverse complement strand
CAGGTGTTGGACTTACCAACGATGAAGTTAAGAACAACTTCATGGCAGGCAAGTATGCATTCTATATGAACGGAACCTGGAACTGCGCAGACTTCGCTGCAAATGAGGAGTTCTTCCCCAAGGTAAAGGTTGGCGAGTTCCCCGTAATCAACGCTGACAAGTCAAAGCTTGGACAGCTTATCGGCGGACCTTCAGATACCCTTGCTGTAGCAGCATCTTCACCCAATGCAGCAGCTGCTGCTGACTACGCTATGGAGCTCGGAAAGCTTATCTGCCACTACGGATATCTTGACGGATGCGGACTTCCCGCATGGACTCCTTACGGAGACACCAGCTCTGTAAACGGACTTACCCAGTCTGTAGCAAAGATCGTAGCTGATTCCGATACAATGGTACTCTTCGGAGATACCGCTATGGCTGCTGACTCAGCTGCAACTTATCTTTCATACGTAGATCAGGTATATGGATGCCTCCTTGACGGAGATCAGTTCATTGCCGGTCTTGCAAATGATATTAAGTAAGCAAAATCATTAATAAAAAACCACCTTTTGGGGTCCTTCCTGAGCTTCCCTCGGGGAAAAGGAGGGACCCCTCTTCTTAGATATCACAGCTTAAAAATTTTTTTGAGAGGCTATTTCTATGAAAAAGTTTAAAAAAGGCTTCGCAATTGTTGTCTTTTTGTTACCCGGTTTATTCTTGTTTATAAGTATACTTATCGCGCCGATAGTCGTTTCCCTTTTCAGAAGCCTGTACGATTGGAACGGTTTTTCGGAAGGAACATTTATCGGATTTCAAAACTATGTTGAGCTGTTCACCAACGGTTCTATTAAATTCATGACATCTCTGAAAAACTCACTTATTCTGGCGGCTTTTTCTGTGTTCGTTCAGTTGCCGTTAGCTCTTTTCCTTGCGCTTCTTCTCGGAAGAAAGATCAAGGGCGACAGAGTTTTTCTTTCGATATATTTTATGCCCGTACTTATTTCCACGGTAGTAATCGGTCAGCTTTGGCTCAAGATCTATAACCCTGATTATGGCGTATTAAACAGATTCCTTGACCTTGTTCATCTCGGACGGTTTAAGCATGTCTGGGTCGGAGAAGTAGGCACTGCTCTCGGAAGTATCATCGTACCCACAATCTGGCAGTACGTTGGTTATCATATGCTTCTTATGTACGCGGGGGTTAAAGGCGTATCAACCGATTTAAGGGAGGCTGCGATGCTTGACGGCGCCTCAAAATGGCAGGTAGACCGTTACATCGTTATTCCTGTTATCAAGCCAATCATCAAAGTAAGTGTAATCTTTGCAGTAACCGGTTCACTTAAAACATACGACCTTGTACGCATCCTCACAGAAGGCGGACCGTACCAGAGTACAGAAGTTCCCAGTACCCTCCTTGAAAATATGTTGTTTATCAGAAACCGCTATGGAATGGGAAGTACAATCTCGGTTATGCTGATAGCTCTATGCTTTGCATTTGCATTGCTTATCAGCGCAGCATTTAAGGAAAGGGAGTATTGATATGGAAAGTGTAACAGATAAAGGACCAAAGCCTGTCGCAAAGGTTTTTACATATATTTTTCTCGGTTTTTGGGCGTTTGTAAATATTTTTCCGATCTATTTCATGTTTACGTTTTCGCTGAAAAACAACGATGAAATCTTCGGAAGCAATGTGATCGGCCTTCCTAAGCAGTGGATATGGTCCAACTACGCGGCTGCAATGAAGACCGGAAATATGTGGCTTTACTTTTTAAACAGTATAAT
>JAFPRD010000195.1:0-16683 GCA_017401005.1 Lachnospiraceae bacterium | reverse complement strand
CCGGTAACCATCTCGGAAGCAAAGCTGCTCTTGATTTCAAAGAAATCATTGTCATCAGCGATAACCTTTAAAAGCTCAGCGGTATCTCCGGCAAATCCCTCGAGATTATCAAAGGTACGGTTAAGATCGTCTGTGCATTCGATATCGTTGACATCATAATTGTTGGCAGGAAGGAAATCTACAAGAGATCTGATTGCCTGATAAAGGTCCTCTTCCTCGTCAACTACATCAACAAGACCTGCTTCTACAGCCTGGAAAGCGGCTGAAGCGGTATTGTTCTTTTGCTCGGTATTGCCGTCAAGGGCATTGGGAGAATTAACAAAAAGCTTTGCATTATCCTTAAGCATGAATGTAAAGTCGGTAAGGGTAGGGAACAAAGCAAGTCCTCCGCCGCACTTTCCGACAATGGCTGTGATCTGAGGGATCACGCCGGACGCTGCTACCTGCTTGGCGTAAACTTCGCCGAATGCATTAAGCGCATCTGTTGCCTCCTGAAGTCTTAAGCCTGCGCAATCGATGATACCGATGACAGGCGCGCCCATTTTAAGAGCAAGATTGTAGATGTTTACGATCTTGCGGGCATGCATTTCACCGATAGTACCGCCGAGAACAGACGCATCCTGGCTGTATACATAGACAAGATTGTCGTTGATGGTACCGTAACCGGTAACACAACCGTCTGAGGGCAGCTCTGCCGGCTTCATATTAAAATCAGTAGCTCTTGCGGTAACAAGAGAGCCGATTTCAACGAAACTGTTGTCGTCGAGCAGCTGTTTGATTCTTCCGCTCGCTGCTAAATTAGTGCTCATAAGTTAACCTCCGTAGTATATATGATAAGAGAAAAGCACAATTTTCCCCATTTTTTGTTATCTAAATCATAATAGCACAAAAAAAGCGATTCGCAAATAGCGAACCGCATAAGAATTAACTAATAAATTGTTTAAATTTCGGAAAATAATCTAAATTGTACACTAAATGTCGAGCTTTAGCTGAATTTCCTCTTCCGCCTGTTTTTTGAATTCTTCTATCTGAACAGGGTTGATCTCCGGAAGTTCATCGAGGCTGTGTACCCCGAAGCTTCGTAAGAACTGTTCCGTTGTTCCAAAAAGAAGGGGCTTTCCGGGGGCGTCAAGTCTTCCCAGCTCCTGGATAAGGTCATACTCTAAAAGCTTATTTATGGCATGATCGCAGGAAACGCCTCTTACCTTTTCAATCTCGATCCTTGTAACGGGCTGCTTGTAGGCGATGATGGAGAGAGTCTCCAAGACTGTATCCGTAAGCTGGAATCTGGGGGGATTCTTGGCTATCTTTATAAGTGAATCGTAAATCTCGGGCTTTGTGCAAAGCTGAACGGCGTTCTCAAACCATGTGAGCATGATACCGCGCTCGTCCGATTTATAATCCTCGCTCATCTCCTCTAAGATCTTTCTCGTAGCTCTTTTGTCCATCTCGATGACGTCGGCAAGTCTTCCGATCTCAACGGACTCTCCCATAGAAAAGAGGACACCTTCAAGTATCATTTTAGCTTTTTTATTATCCATTTTAATTAGCTCTCATTCGATGTGATTATAATATCGTCAAAAATATCATCCTGATGGATCGTAATCTCGCCGTCATGCATCATTTCGAGGATGATAAGGAAAGTGACAATTATCTCGGCACGGCTGTTTTGCTTCTCCAAAAGCTTTGTAAAAGAGAAGGTTTTATGGGTCTGGGCGAAGGCTCTTACGTAAAGCACCTTCATATCCATATCGATCTCTTCCTTTTCGATCTTTCCGTACTGGCTCCTTATGGGGTCGACACGGTCTTCCTGTCTTCTGATGATGGTCTTAAAGATCTCATGAAGTTTTGAAAGGTTCATATCTCCCACAAGCTCTTCATAGTCGATAGGCGGTACAAAGCCGCTTACCTCCTTGGGAAGGTTTCTCTTGCGGTAAAAGACCGTTGCCGCATCAACCTGCCTGTCCCGGAGTTCAAAGGACATATACTTGTACATCTTGTACTCGAGCAGTTTCTCCACAAGCTCGGCTCTGGGGTCGATTTCCTCTCCCTCTTCGTCCACTTCGGGAGGAAGGAGCATCTTGCACTTAATATCGATAAGCGTAGCCGCCATAACCAGGAACTCACTCATCACGTTCATATCCTCGGTATCCATCTTTTTGATGTAATCGAGGTACTGTTCCGTAATAAGAACTATGGGAATATCGTATATATCAATCTTGTTTTTCTCGATGAGGTGTAAAAGAAGGTCAAGGGGGCCTTCAAAAACCTTCAGTTTAACAGGAATAGCCATTTTAAGCCTCTATTTATCTTCTTTTTCGGGGGCAAAGCTTACAACCACAAGGTCTCCGGGATTGAACATCCTGAAAGGGATGGTGTGGAAGCCGAGCCCTCTGGATACTATCATGGTTGTGGAGCCCGATTTGTACTCTCCCTGGTAATACTTAGGGAAAAATGTAGCATTCGGCGAAAGTACGCCTTTGTTTATAAAGGGAATTCTTACGATTCCTCCGTGAACATGTCCGGAAAAAACAATATCCGCGCCGTACTCGCAATAGTCTTCAAAAAAGTCCGGATTATGGGCAAGGAGAATGTTGCAGTACTCCTTATCGGGCTCTCCGAGTTCCGATAAAAGCTCTCCTTCTTCCATGGGTATGATCCCGAGGCGCTTGTAATGCTTTTTGTTTATCTCGGATCCGATAACGGTGACCCCATATTCGGGAAGCCTTTCTCTTTCATTAACAAGAAGCTTTATCCCGTATTCTTTGATAGCTTCGCAGAATACGTCATACTGGTCTCCGTACTTGTCTCTGTATATATCAAGCCTCATCTCATGGTTCCCGTTTTCATAATAAACAGGATATTTAGATGAGATATCTTTCAAAAACTGTAAGGTGCCATCGATGTTTTCATTCGGATGGCCGTTTATCATATCCCCCGCTATAAGAATAATATCAGGCGATGCTTCTTCTATCGCCTCTAAAAGCTTTGCATTGTCTTTGCCGAACTTTTTGTTATGAAGGTCGGATAAAACCACGGCAGTAAAATCTCTTTTGATAAGCGGGTGACTGTATGTATATTTGCTAATTGTAAAACGATTGGTATCAAAAACCGCGACCCATATAAGAAATAATACGAGCGCTGCGATTACAGTTATGATAATGTCTCGTACCATCATTGATTTACTACTCCCGATCCTTCGCATCCCCCAATACCCCCAATCAAGGAAAAAAGCCCCTGACAAATAGCCAGGGGCCTGATTTACGTTAGTTAAACTTACGCTTTCTGGCAGCTTCAGACTTCTTCTTACGTCTGACGCTGGGCTTCTCGTAATGCTCGCGCTTACGAATTTCCTGCTGGATACCTGCCTTAGCACAGCTTCTCTTGAAGCGGCGAAGTGCGCTGTCCAGAGATTCATTCTCTTTTACGATAACGCTTGACATGCTTTCTTGACCTCCCTTCAGTCCCATGAGACTGACTCAGGTTTTGTGACTGTCAAAATCTACAGTCCGTTTCAAATTATATCCGCAAATGCACTACATGTCAACAAATTTTTTTAACCTGCAATGATTTTGCATATTTCTTCGTATGAAGAGCCCGTAGGAATCTCGAAAGTACCGGGATGGATCCTTCTGTCATATCCGTTTCGGATCATATAGCTGTTAAAGTCTGCAGCATCTTCTATAAGGCCGGCTCCCGCAAGCGTAGCGGCCGCAGTCTCCGAAGCGGCTCCTCTTGCGATTGAGATTGTAACCTTGCTTCCCTCGACGGGCTTTGTCTCCCCGGCTGCAGGTTCCTCGTTTTTGGTTTCCTCAGGTTTTGTTTCCTCTGCCTTCGTTTCTTCGGGCCCTGCTTCCTCTACCTTTGTTTCGTCAGGCTTAACTTCCTCAGCCTCAGTTTCTTCGGGCTTTGTCTCTTCAGCCTTAACTTCCTCGGCCTCAGTTTCTTCAGGCTTTGCTTCCTCAGCTTCAGTTTCTGAGCCTGCCTCTTCTTCAGAAGCAGTTCCTTCTTCAGGATTTACTTCATTAAGTTCATCGGTTTGGGGTTCATCGGTTTGTGGTTCATCGGTTTGGGGTTCACCGGTTTCGGCGACGTCTTCTTTTTCTTCATTCATAGCCGATGCAGCGTCGGTAAGTGAGTAGCTGTTTGCATCCACCATACCGAGGGCGGCGGCTCTTTCCCTTATCTCGGCGTCAGTCATCTCGCCTTTGTTGTTTTTTAAATTGACGGCTATAAGAATAAGAGCTGTAACAAGGATTCCTATTCCGAGGCCGCGCATATAAAATCTGATCTTCGTGTTCATATTGCGCTCACTTTACTTAGCGTGTAGTCCTATAATAAGAGAAACCTCTCCCACTCCCATATCCAGGGCTCTTGCGATCTCAACATCGCTCTTTCCCAGTTTATGAAGAGCGATAACCTGATCGTGGAGAAGATCCTGGGGAGTATCTTTTATCTGCGGTACATCCTCAGCGGGAATATCGGCAGATGAAGGCTGACCTGCGGACTTCTCGGTATGATTCTCCTTTTCATACGCCTCATCAGCCTGTTCAAGGGCAAACTCAGCCCACTTTAAAGTTCGGATCTGTGGCTGCCTTGAAGCCTCGCCTTCTTCCGCGGAAGCGCTTTGGGGCTTTTCAGGCTTTTCCGTCTTCTCAGCCTTCGGAACAGCAGCCGCTGCATCCACAACGGGGAAGCTCTCAGATGAAAGGCTCTTGAATCCTGTGATGGCGGCTTCCGCCTGAGCGGTACTCTCTCTCGCATCCTCTGCCGCATCTTTGGCTTCCAGGGCGTTTTCTTTGGCTGTCTTTGCTACAACGCTTGCCTCAGATACGGTATTTTTAAGGTCTTCGTGTTTGCTGCTTAGCATATCATACAAAAACATAACTTCATTGTGGTTTTTGTTGATCTCGTCGAGAACTGTATCCGAGTACTCGTTTACAGCCATTATCTTTTCATTCGAAATACGCTCAAGACTTCTCTCTGTCTTTTCCTGAGCGTATTCAATGGATTCGTCGATAACTCCGTCAATATGGCTTCTGAGCTCTTCTATTTCCTCTTTAACCTTAAGCTTTACCTCGGCTCCTATCATATCCTTGATCTCTTCCGAGGCTTCTTTTTGGCTACGGGAATAGCAAAACTCAGTATGAATAAGGCCGCTCCGCATACAAGCAGCACAATCTCTAATGGTGTCATTTTCTTCCGATCCTAATCTTTAGATTTTAAAGTCAAACCCGCTTGAAGTTCCTTTAACAACCATCTTCTCTACGGGCTTTTTGTGGTCCGGCTGTTTATTTCTTTCTTTTCCGCCGTCTCCATGATATTCATTGGATCCTTTTTCCTTTGCATCATGGCGGTTGGAGTGCCAGCGACTTTCCGAAGTATTAACAACGTCATTGTTTTGAAGCGTTTCTTTTTGCTCTCTGGCGATGTTGATATGGCTTTGATCAACTTCGGGCTTAACATCTTCGTTATGTTTGATAAAAGTGTAATCCTGTGCCCTTACAATAGGGGCGATATCGAGTCCTGCCATACCTTTCCTCCTGCGGTTACAGCGGCATCATCTTGACATCGCCGTTAACCTTTTCAAATCTGCAATATCTGTAACTGTCCTGTACATTCATCGAAACATCTCCGATGACGATGGTTGTACCGGGATAAACTTCTCCGGTAACTCTTACGGAAGCTTTCTTGGTCTGAGCAAAGACCTCGTCGAGTTCCTTAAGTTTTGCGCTCTTTTCCTCGAGCTCTTTTTTCTTTGACTCAAGGAGAGCTACGCTCTTTTTAACGTACTCAACCTGGTCGGCGGTAAATCTTGCACCCTTCGCCTTCTTTTCGGTAAAGTTCGCAATAACGGGCTGTGTGTTTTTGATAGTCTTAACAATCTCGGCAACTTCCTTTTGTGTAAGGATGTACTGAGCCTTGAGCTGGGGATTTACACCTACTTCAACGATAGTTGAGGCTCCCATTGTAGCTCCCAGGGTTCTTACTTCCACAACGCTTTCCGCCTGAACTCTTCCGCCCGTGATGAAGCCTTTCTTACCGGTAACCTTAACATCGGATCCGGCCTGCACATTACTGTGAAGGATTGATTCGGTATCGATAAATCCGCCGGCTTCTACGGTGGAGTTTTCGATGAATTTGGAAATAACGTTTCCGCCGGCCTTGAGGACACCTTTGCTCATGCCCTTCATGCCTCTTGCGATGGTGATATTTCCGCCGGCCTCGAGAGTAGCACCCTCAACGACTCCGTTTACAATAATATCACCCGTAGCCTTAACCTCAAAGTTGGTAGCCACATTTCCGTTTATCTTAACGCTTCCGTCAAAGTCTATATTTCCGGTACTGTTGTCAACGTTCTCAACCTCGTAGATATTGGAAACAAAGACCTGATCTCCAACAAGCATAACATGTCCGTTTACCTTTGAAGTAATGGATAAACGATCTTCCGAAAGCTGTATATTGTTTCCGAAGTGGAGATGAACCGTGCGAACATCCCTGGGTTTTATGGGGGCTCCCTGTATTGTGATTCCGGATTCTCCCTTGTCTTCGGGGATTATTCTCGCAAGAAGATCTCCCGCCTTGCAATGGTTTACCATGTTAAGGTGGAAGTAGTCTACAGTTCCGTCCTCAGCCATCTCGGGATGTGCTGATATCTTGGTATTGAAATAATATTCGATAAAAGCATCTGTTCCCTGACGAGGCTTTTTGCCTTTCGCAACGGGAACCTGAACCCCGTAATAACCGGGACCCGAAAAATGCTTCTTTAAGATTTCTTCCTGAATACCGCTTCTTATCTGTCTGAAAGACATATCCTTAATGAACTCTTCATAAGTCATTCTCTCTCCGGTATCCGAAGCGGGAGTAAATTTAGCTACGGCAATCATATTGTCGGGAGATGCTGAGAAAATATAGGTTTCATTTACCTTCGGGCACTCCCCGTCTCCCAATTTAACGATCTTGTCCTCTCCTGATTCAGCGTCGGTCTTCATAGCACTAAGGTCGTAAGCAATTTGCTGATTATCGAGATAATTGACAAGCTCCTGAACAACGATTTTCTCGCCGCCATCCTTAGGCGCAAAAAGATGAACACCAAAACCTCCGGGCACGGTTACCAGTTTGTAATACGCGTTCTGCAAGGCTTTTGTCCTCCTTTTCGTTGTGCTTTAAAAGCACACTTCAATTCTTTATATTCTCAGGCCTGGAAAATACCCATATAAGGTCCCAACTTGGAACGCATCTTTCCGATTGCCCTGGTGTGCAACTGGGAAATACGCGATTCCGTAACCTCAAGGATGTTTGCGATTTCCTTTAAGGTCATCTCCTGATAATAGTACAGTTCAATGATTTTTTGCTCTTTTTCGGTAAGAAGCTGCATCGCTTCCCCGAGCATTTTATATAATTCCTGCTTTTCTATATTCTCTTCGGGCGAAATAAACTGGGCCGTGGTACCGCCGTAGTTTTGCTGGGGTACGTCACTTCCCGACTCCATAAATTCATCCAAAGATACAAGACCCGTAATCTTCATCTGGGACTGCCAGTCATAAAACTCATCCTCGGTAATACCGAGCCCCTGAGCAATCTCAATATCCGTGGCAGGTCTTCCTTTCTCCTGCTCGATCTGTTTCATTACGGCATCTATCTGTTTCTGTTTTTGACGGATGGTCCTGGGTATCCAGTCCATCTTACGTATCTGGTCGAGGATGGAACCTCTGATTCTCAGACTTGCGTACGTTTCAAATTTAACTTCTTTCAAAAAGTCAAATTTATCTATGGCATCAATAAGTCCAAAAATACCATAGCTGCATAGGTCCTCATACTCAACATTATATCCAAGATACATGCTGAGTCTGCCTGCAACAAGCTTTACTAGCGGAGCAAATTCAATGATCAGCTTCTCGCGCAGCTCCGGGGACTTGTTTTTAGAATATTCATCTAAAAGTTTCTTTCTTGCAGCATCATCCATCGGATTTTATCCCTACACCTCTTCTTTTTCTTCGACGTTTCCGTCCGTTGCCAATGCTATGCTCTCCTCTTCTTCTTTTGCCTTACGCTCAGCCTCTTCTTTTTCTTTGTTAACCTTATCGAAGTGTCTGAGTACAACGACAATAAGGGTGCCGACGAAATACATCACCGCCATCACCGCTATAAGAGAAGCGAGCTTGGCCAAAATGGAAAAAGATTGAATAAAAGTAACAACAACCGTAATAAGTCCGCCAAGAAGCATCATTATAACCGGCAGGTATTTTTTCTTATCTGTCTCTTCCATCAGCCAAGCTCCCTATCTAAGCATATTAGAATTTTAGATCACTTTTTCGCCCTTGCCGGCGGTTTTGATAACAAAATCGCCTGTCTCAGGGTCGAATATAACTGTACGACCGTAATTAAGTCCTGTGTCTTCTGCCAAAATGGGTATTCCCAGTTCTTTGAGTTTTTCTTTAACTGCCTGAGCGTTTCGCTCACCAACCTGCATCGCGGAACTCTTACTTTGCATAGAGAACATCATAGCTCCGCCCGCAATTTTGGCAACCATACGGCGACGTACTGCGCCCAATTCTTCCATCTGTCGTACGAGTTCAACAACTCCTGTGTCCGCAAATTTTGCGATGTTTGTCTGACTGTTCTTGATAGCTGTACTGTCCGGCAACATAACATGTGCCAAACCTCCGACCTTGTTGGATGTGTCGCGGATAGCAACACCAACGCAGGAACCGAGTCCAAGCGTAGTCACGGTATTCGGAGGACAGCAAGTTTTCAGGTCAGCCATTCCTACTTTAATAACTTCACCCATAGCATTCTCCGAATTAATTAAACACTGATTCCTAATGAACTAAGTATTCTTTCATATGACTCTATATCAGGTACAAGAACAAAGTATCCATCGATCTCAACCTCATCAAAGAACTGAGACTGGATCAAAAGGATGTTATCACCGTAGATTCCGAATTCGATAGCCGGAACGGACATTATGGCAGCTGCCATATCGACCGTAAGCGCCGGCGGCGAAGGGAATATGGTGAGATTGGTAATAGTAGCAAGAGAGTTAAGGTAAGCACCGGTAATAATATTACCGATTTCCTGCATGGCGGAAAGCTCCATCTCCGAAAACTCATTTCCGGGCTGTGTCATTCCGGGCATTATCTTATCGATAAGATGCTTTGCTGATGACACTTCGGCGAGAAAGAGCATACTTCCCGTAATGTCTCCTTCAACGCCGAGGAAAACGCCGACCATTATCTGTTCGTCGCCTCCTACAGCTTCTCCGACCTGAGAAAACTCAAGCAGCTCGACCTTGGGGACTCTCATATCAATTTTACAATTGAGCATCTGGGAAAGCGCCGTCATAGCGTTTCCAGCGCCGATATTTCCAAGTTCCTTGAGTACATCATAGTACTGCTCGGAAACCTGTGCAAGATTCAAATCACCCATTATTTATCCTCACTTTATCGAAATATTAGTTGTCCTCAAGCGAGATCAAATTGAGGTCGAGTATGGAAATAAGCTCTCCGTTGTTCTTTCCCACTCCGCTTAAGAAGTTTGCCTTCTCGCTCTTGTTGTCGTGAGAAATCTTCTCGATTGACTTTTCCGAAAGGGTAACAACTTCTTTAACTTCATCGACAATGATACCGATCTGGCCTTCATTCTCGGTCTTTAAGATGATGATTCTGGTAGCCTTGTCAAATACATCTTCATCGAGCCCCATCTTAAGTCTTAAGCTTACTACGGGAAGAATTTCTCCTCTTAAGTTGATAACGCCCTTAAGATAGGGGGCTACCTTGGGAATTCTGGTGATCCGCTGCATTCTTACAATGTTGTTTACATAGCTGATATCGATACCGTACTGCTCTTCTCCGAGGCGAATAACAATGTACTGGAAAGTAACATCAACTATTTTGGTCTCATCTCCGTCTTCCGGAAGATTAAGGTTATTATTTGTACTAAGCTGATCCATTTTTTTATTCTCCCTTCGTTACAGTAACGTATTTGCATCAAAGATAAGTGCAACCTCACCATCACCGAGGATGGTCGCACCGGTGATGAACTTGACATGCTTTACATACTTGCCGAGAGGCTTGATAACGATCTCCTGCTGTCCGATGAGTTCATCGATAACAAGGCCGGCCATTTTATCACCCTTCTTAACAATAACAGCAATAAGTGAATTCTCATCAATAGGACGACTCTCTGTTCCAATAACTTCGTTGAGTCTGATAAGAGGGATAACTGTACCGCGAAGGTTGATAACCTCCTCGTTCTGTACAAGCTTAATATCAGATTTTTCAATTGTCTCGATGGTCTGGATGGAGCCGAGGGAAATAGCATATTTCTCTCCGCCGACAACAACCATGAGAGCCTGGATGATAGCAAGAGTAAGAGGAAGGCGGATTGTCCATGTGGATCCTACGCCGAGTTCACTCTTAACATCAACTTCACCGCTAAGAGACTCGATCATTGACTTAACAACGTCAAGACCAACGCCTCGTCCGGATACGTCGGTAACTTTCTTTGCAGTAGAGAATCCGGCATTGAAAAGGAGGTTTATCACTTCCTTGTCGCTCATAGCGGCTGCCTGCTCGGGAGTAATGACTCCGCGCTCGATTCCCTTGGCTCTGACTGCCTCGATATCGATACCGTTACCATCATCTCTTACTTCGATGATAACGTTGTTACCATCCTGGTAAGCATCCAGCCAAATGGATCCTGCTTCAGGCTTACCGCGCTGAGCACGAATCTCTGCCGACTCGATACCGTGGTCAGCGGAGTTACGAAGAAGGTGCATGATAGGGTCGCCGATCTGGTCAACTACGGTACGGTCTAACTCTGTCTCTTCACCGGACATATAGAAGTCGAGTTTCTTGCCAAGCTGTTTCTGGAGGTCTCTGATCATACGAGGGAACTTGTTTACAGTACTCTCGATGGGAACCATTCGAACCTTCATGACAGATTCATGAAGATTTGAAGTAACGCTCTCAAGATATTCGATCTGCTCGTTAAATGACTGATTGTTTCCTTCTGATGAAGAAGATGCGGAAACAAGTGAGTTCTTAGCGGTAATAAGCTCGGATACAAGGTTCATGAGGCTGTCGAGCTTTTCAATGTCGACACGTACGGTCTGTTTAACAGCAACCTTGCCGGGCTTCTTGTCGGCAGCCTTTGCGGGAGCCGCGCCCTGTGCGGGAGCTGCAGCGGGAGCAGCCTTGGGAGCTTCTGCAACGGCAGGAGCTGTAGTCTGAGCTGCGGGAGCCTCTTCTGCTTCGCTTTCACCCTCTGAAGAGTGAAGCTTTGTAACGTCAAGCTCTTTTCCGACAGCATCCGAAATCTCGGAAACGCTCTTAGCAGCAGCTATAAGGTTCTCGAGGGGCTCATCGGAAATAACTATAAGAGTAAAGTCGCTTTCAAATTTCTCGTCTTCAAGGTCCTGAGAATTGGGGTTGGATACGATAAGTTCGCCCTTTTCTTCGATAGCCTTTACAACGAGGAAAGCTCTTGCGGCCTTAAGTACGCATGAAGGATCAACGGAAACATTGATTCCGTATACCTTTCTTCCCTGCTTTGAAGCCTCTGTAAGAACGGAAAGCTGGCTCTCATCGTAATTGATATCGTACCAGGGTTCGTCTGAAGAAGCTTCCTCAGCCTTCTCGGCAGCGGGTGCCTGAGCGGGAGCTGCTGCGGGTGCGTCGCTCGCACCCTTGTTGTTTAAAATATCGTTAAGCTGGCGGATAAGGGGCTCATTATCATTTGTTCCCTCATCTGCTGTGTTCTTGATGTTGTCCGTGTATTCCTGAAGCGCGTCGAGGCATTGGAAGAGAACGTCAATCATCTCGGGCTGAACCTTGATATTGCCGTTTCTAACTTCAGAAAAAACATTTTCCATGTCATGAGTGAGATTCTGCATTCTCTTGTATCCCATGGTTCCCGCCATACCTTTAAGGGAGTGTGCGGCACGGAAAATTTCATTTACGGTATCGGAATTCTCGGGATCCTGTTCAAGTTCAAGGATCTGAGTATTCAGGTTTTGTAAATGCTCGTTCGTCTCATCAAGAAAGATTTCAAGATACTGACTGACATCCATAATTTCAAACCTCCGTTGTTTTTACTTCGTGAAGAAGAATTTATTTTGCGATTCCGACTCTGAGGATCACTTCCTGCGCTAAGTCGTCGAGAGGAGCCGACTGGTCCGAAAGTCCGGCAACGTCAACGCTCTTTGGCATACCGTAGATTGTGCAGGTCTCTTTGCTCTGAGAGATAACATGAATCTTCTTTTTTGCTTTAAGATTCTTGATACCTTCGGTTCCGTCGGCACCCATTCCCGTCATAACAACGCAAATGATGTTGTCGAACTTGCTCTCTATAAGCGACTCGTACATATAGTTCGCACAAGGCTTAACTCCTTCTCTCGAAGGCTCGTCGGAAAGATGTATGGTGTACTTGCCGGCTGATGTGGCAAGATTCATATGCTTTCCGCCGGGAGCGATATAGACCGTTCCTTTTTCTACGGCAAGACCTTCTGACGCCTCAACCACCTTAATCTCACTGAGGCTATTTAGTCTCTCTGCAAGAGAAGCGGTGAATCCGATGGGCATATGCTGAACTAAAAGCACGGGCGCATCGAGATTTGCGGGAAGTCTTGGAATGACTGACTGAAGAGCCTTGGGGCCGCCGGTAGAGCTTGCAATTGCAACGATCTTGTTTCCGGGAACCTTGTCTGCAGTCTTCTTGATGATCTCAAGGACTTTCTGACTCTTGTTCTTTTCTTCCTCGATCTTCTCTTTGCTTTGAAATACGGGATAGTTACTGACTACTACACCGCTTAAAACACGGAGAAACTCAGTAGGGAAGATACCTTCTTTACACTGATAAGCATTGTCCGGTTTATGAATAAAGTCCAGAGCTCCGAGTTCGAGAGCATCAAGAGTTGTCTGAGCTCCTTCTCTCGTATCCGTACTCGCCATCATAACGCGGGCTTTGATCTTGTACTTGCGAAGTTCCTCGAGAAGTTCAAGGCCGTTCATCTTAGGCATGTTTACATCGAGGACAACCGCATCGTACTGATTTCTGCTGATCAGGTCGAAGGCTTCAAGACCGTTTACAGCCTTACCTGCAACTTCGAATCTGTCATCTGACTCGATTATATCACAAAGCACTCTTCTCATAAGTGCAGAGTCATCTACAACCAGAATTTTTTTCTTATTCATAGCATTTACCTAGCTCTTTCTGCGAACTTTTCGCTCTTCTTCGAAGATAAACTGAATGATCTCTTCTCTTGTTGCTTCGTCGATATTGTAGTACTGAACCCTGTGTTCAAAAGTGCCCGGTCTTTGCTCGAGTTCTCTGACTTCGAGAACCTTGCCGACCAGCTCGTATTGCTTTCTGTCGTTTCCTCTGACGAGATTGTAGGAACAGTAGATCATGCTTCCTACTTCGTACCTCTGGTTAGATAAAAATCTTATTCCGCCACCGGATATATCCACGATAACGCTTCTTTTAATAGGCCTGTTGGGCTGAAGCCATATCTTGGATTTTTTTTCGACAGCGTTTATTTCTTCTTCTTCGAGATTTCTCGCACACATCTCGAGAGCACAGCTGAATCTGTAATACTCTCTTCTTTGATATCTGCGAAGGTTGCTCGTAAGTTCGATTGCAAGGAAAAACATCCCGTCATCCTTGTATCTGTCTATAACCCTTGCAAAGCACTGGAAAAGTCCCGCCTCGGTATATACAACAACATTATACTCCGCATCAATGGGAAGAAGGATAAGTTTGGTCTTTTCCATAGGCATGAGGAGCTCTAAGGTGTCCTCCGAAGTAATAGCGGAAATCTTTGTATGATACTGCTTACGGAGCTCACTTCCGTCCTCCGCAAGTATTACCTTCCCGCCTACCTGAGTGAGTTCAACCCGGTCTCCCTCTTTAATGAACTTATTGATCATATCGATATCTTCTCCTTAATACCCCAAATTTGATTCTACTTTTTCCCCATTATGTGTGAGAAGAATGCTGCCATTCCTCTGTTGGTTCCCTTAAGCTCGCTTTCCTTATCAAGCAGTCTTGCGGCGATACGCTCGTATGCCTGGCTCGACTTTGCTCCGGGACTTGCGATGGATACGGGTACCTGCTGCATTACAGCTCTTGAAAGCTGCATATCCTGCGGTACGGATCCCAGATAGCTCATGGGAAGTCTTAAAAATCTTTGTACGACCGCGTAAAGTTTTCTGAAGAGGAGCTCTCCGTCCGACTCTTTTTCAACCCTGTTGGCGATCATCTTTATCTGTGTGTTCGTCTGGTTAAATCTCGGGTGTCTGCTCAGAGCTTTTAAAAGCGAGTAAGAGTCCGTAATACTCGTAGGCTCCGGAGTAGTCATAACGATTATCTCTCCGCTGGCCACAAGAAACTCAAGTACCGCATCCGATATTCCCGCTCCCGTATCTACGATAATTATATCAGCAATAGAATCCAGTTCGGAAAGATTTCTGATGATATAATTAAGGTAATCGACGCTCAGATTGCTCATACCGGCAATTCCGGAGCCTCCCGATATAAAGCCTACCTCGCCGGGTCCCCAGGTGATGATATCTCTGATGTTTTTGCCCTGATATATAAGGTCGCAGAGATTATGCTTGGGAACCGCGCCAAACATTATTTCAATATTTGCAAGTCCAAAATCAGCATCGAGGATAATAACCCTCTTCCCCATTTTTCTAAACTGTATAGCAAGATTGATGGCTGTATTTGATTTTCCTACGCCGCCTTTTCCGCTTGTTACCGTGATGACTCTCGCAAGAGTCTTTTGCTGCTCTAAGGCGGTTTTCATTCTTAAGCTTTCAGCCTGATCCATAGTACTCCTTTGCCTCCCCCGGCGATAATCAGTGTTTTCCGCCAAGCAACTGCTTAACTATCTTTTGTGGATTGAAGGACTCGATGTCGTCAGGTACGTTCTGTCCACATGTGATATAAGCTATCGTTGCTCCCGACTCACATTTCATATTGTAAAGATTTCCGTATTCTCCGGTTTCGTCAAGCTTTGTAAATACAAGCTGATAATCGGAGATTTCTTTGTAATTGTCGGTAATCTTTTTAAGGTCTTTGTATTTTGTGGTTGCGGAAAGCACAAGGAATATCTGTGTTTCCATTTCCTTTGAAGCCTCGATAAACTCCTTTTGTTTATAGAGAAGCTCTTCGTTTCTGTGGGAATGTCCCGCGGAATCAACAAAGATATAATCGCAATCCGCAAAATCTTCAAAAGCCTTGGTAAGTTCATCCGGCTCATATATAACTCTGAAAGGAACTCCCAAAATACCCGCATAGGTTCTAAGCTGGTCCGTAGCCGCGATCCTATAAGTATCCGTGGTAAGAAGAGCAATCTTCTTTTTTTCCGTAAGAGATATGCTGCTGGCAATCTTGGCGATGGTTGTTGTCTTTCCGACTCCTGTGGGGCCGATAAAGAATACTACTCTGGGTCCTTTTTGGGCGGGAAGGATTCCGTCGGATTTTCCGAATTTAAGTATCATCTTCTGGTAGATGTTTCCTAAAATGAAATCCATGGAAAGGCCCGGCTTTTTAAGGCTCTCCGCTTCCCCGATGATCTCTCCGGCGTACTTTTCATCCACCTCGTTCTCTACCATTGTGTTGTAGAGAAGTCTGAGGAATCTGTCCACTTCCTTTTCCTGTTCTTCTATCTCTTCTTTCCTGTCTTTGCTTTCCGGGCGCTCTTCACCCACGGCCGAGCCTGCCTTGTCTGCATTATCCCTGGCGGAACCGATAACATTGTTTTCACGGTTTATCTGAGTTTCCAAAAGGGTCTGGAGATTATCAAGCTTCTTTTCAAGAGCTGAGGAATCGGCAGCGGATATAACAGATGCGCTCCCAGCTTTTTCCGAAGAACCGGAAGGAGCAGGCTCCTTTTCCTTTTGTACGACTCCCGCTCCCGTAAGAGGTGGCAGGGATTTTTTTTGAGCTTCAACCTGTGCCTGAGCTATCTTTCTTATCTGGCGGATAGGCTCCTCGTCATCCTCCTTCGCGGCGGTAAGTTCCACCTGCTTTTTACGGAATACAGAGAAGGCCCCCTTGGGTTTAACACTTCTTACGTTCATAATAACGTATCCGTCCCCAAGCTCTTTTTGTGCGGCCGCGGCTGCTTCGCTTTCAGTTTTTCCGACAAATTTTCTAATAATCATTTTATGCGGTTACCATTCCTACTGATTGTAATTCTACGTTTGATTCTATTTCGTTGTATGAAACAACGACCAGATCTCTGTAATAATCCTCAGTCATACGCTTGAAGTACATTCGTACGATAGGTGATGTTATAACAATAGGAGTCTTTCCGAGATTCTCCAGTTTCTCCACTTCTTTTCCAACCGAATCCACAATAGCCCTTGAGCGCTGAGGATCCATATTGAGGAAAGCACCGGTTTCCGTCTGCTTGACGCTTCCCATGATCTCCTGCTCGATCTTGGGGTCTAGGGTAACAACGCTGCTGGTCTCGTTGGGAGGGAAGTATTTTGTGGAGATGGCTCTCTTAAGAGCCTGTCTTACGTACTCCGTAAGGATATCCGTATCTCTTGTTGTCGGTGCGTAGTCCGCAAGAAAAATACATCAGGCTTATCTGGATTATATCCGTTTTTGCTCGTTTCTTTTTTTTTATGGAAATGAACTAAATTTATCTTGTATCTAAATCTTGTT
>JAFPRD010000194.1:0-8561 GCA_017401005.1 Lachnospiraceae bacterium | reverse complement strand
TTTTTGTATTATTCTTAAAAAATCTCTCAAACATAAAAAATCATCCCTGTATGGAATTTTGTCCATACAGAGATGATTATAACATATTTACCAAAAAATCCAAAACCTTCTATGCATCTTGCCAAGACTACGCGTCTTTCTCAAACTTCACAAGGTCAAGATGCTGAAGCATTCCCGTCATTCCGTTTTCGTAGAGGAATAAACCGCTGCTTCTGATAAAGCTCTTGGCGCTGTTTAAATCATCCGTATCGGAAAACTGCGTTTCTACATTTTTCAGATATAGCGCTCCGACTCCGGATTCGGCAAGGGAATAAAGCTTTGACTCACCCTTTTCATCCATAACCCAGATCTTAAGCTTTTGCCAGATTTCGTCATCTTCGTCGATCCAGCCGTTGCCGTCCGAATCATACTCGGCAAGATCCTTAAAACCATCTCCGCTTGATGTACCGAAAAGTTCTTTTCCGTCGTTAATGACTCCGTCTTCGTTTTTATCAAGAGCAAGATAGCCGCAACCGCTGCGAAGCCTTCCGATTGTATCCGTCTCTCCGTCGCCCTCAATATCAAACCTAAAGGTCTGATCCGAAACACCGGCAGGATTTCCATCAAGACTGATAACGAGCGGATCGCAGGTTCTGACAAATCCGGTTCCAAGAGATACTCCCGTCTCGGCTACAAATCTTCGGCTCATAGAGACATTAATGTTAAAACTGATCTCGCGGCCGTCTCCGCATACCACCTTCCCTTCCGCGGAAAACGATGTATTTTCCTCTTCGGTATAGCAGTCAAGAGCTGTATACTCGTAGACCTTTACCGGCGCCTGTGAAGCCCCGGCCGAAACTGCCGTTTCCGTTTCCAAAGCGGTCTGTGCTTCGGCAGAGTCATTTGAATACAGAGAATCCTTGTAATTCCCGTATCTTCTTCCGAACAAAAGCTCAAGGATCCAGAGTACGGATTTGTTTCTGATAGTCTCGGCGTCTATATCCTCTTCTTTTCGGACCGAGTACGTCTTTCTCGTAGACTCAACCTTTTGTCTGAGGTTAAATATCTCAGACATTGTCATCATGTTACCCGTTCCGGATTTTTTATCCGGATCTTTCTTTTCAGAAAGCTCCTTCTTTTCAGAAGATTCTTCCTTTAAGGTTTCGTTTCCGAAAAGCTGCTGCCCAAAAAGGCTTTTTGCAGATGCGCTATCCAATTCCTTTTCTTCATAGCGCAGACAGGAAAATTTAGCAGTCATATGACTGCGGGCGGATTCCATTCCTATTGCCGACATAGCAATTCTCATAAGTACTTACGCCCATCCATTTCTCTCCCTGAAATATAGTTTGTAAAATACGGTTACATTCCATATATCGGTGCGCCGCAAAGAAACCTTAAGGTTATCCGTCGGTTATTTTATTGTTTCATCTTTTCGATATTGTTCTTTACGGCATCCATCTTCTCTTTAAAGATGCTGATAGCCATATCCTTGTTTATAACGATATTTTCATTAAAAGGATTGATGGCTACTCCCGAAATAGGATGCTCAGCTCCGTCAGGCGTGGGAGCTGCGAACATTGCGCCAAACTCTTCGAGCCTTATGTTGGCATGATTATCCTTAAAAATTGCGGGAGTAGTATTCCCGTTGGCGTCTTGAGAGTCATTCATAGTCTTTATATCTGTAAAGGCTACAAAAAATCTTTTTCCGTCATTCGCCGTAATAAAGGGGAACTGTACCTTTGCTCCCTTCTCCACGATCGTAACGCCCTTCTCGTCTACAAAGGGCGCGGGGTCGATAAAAACAGGAGAAACCAAAACAGCCTTGGTAAGCTCTCCGGTAAATAACTTTCTGTGCTCAGGAGTATCTTCAGCTCTTAAAAGCTGAAGCGCTCCGACAAGCATAGGATTTGATGTTTCTTCGTTAAATTTCATTTAAGTAAAACTCTTTCGTTTGTATAGCTTATTTAGTATCTGCCAGACCGCGCTAAGGGCTAAACCTGCGATCAATCTACGCGGTTATAGTTGATAAGGCATCCCTTAAGGATGATCTCTCTTTCCTCGTCCGTAAGCTCTCCAAGCTTCATCTCGAAGGGATCTGAAAGCTTATGTCCTTCGGTATCAACCCTGTATGCCTTGATAACATCCCACTTTTCCTCAACAGCTTTCTTGATGTCGGGTATAAAGAGGAAGTCAAGGTTCTTAAAAGGAAGCTCTCCTTCGGGAATAAGGAAGGGAAGCATACCCCAGTTGATAAGGTTTGAACGATATCTCTTGGTAGCATACTCGTTTGCGATATTTGCCCATCCTCCGAGTACCTTCTGGCAGGAAGCTGCCTGCTCGCGGGCCGATCCGTCTCCGGGCTTAACGGCAAAGATAGTTGAGCCAAATCCGGTGTTCTTAGGGCTTGCATCGGCAAATCCGTTGTCCTTAATAGAATGCATCACATCGTGTACCCAGTCAGCCTTCTTGCAAAGGTGCTCGGGATTCTCTACTCTCGCATCCTCGATAGCTTTTACTTCCTTAGCTCGTCCTACGTACTGAGGATCCTTTCTTGAGAGGGCAAACTCAGCAAGTCCGAGAGGATTCGAACGATAGCTTGAAGTCTCTCCCGAAGGGATGAGCTCGTCGGTAGTAGTAACAGGATCGTGAATCTCGGAAACAACCTTAAGGATGAGATTCTCGGGAAGAGCGCTCATCTTAGGCCAATCCTTGATATTGGGACCGAGGACAAGCTCTGCATCCGGATCTGCGACTCCCTTTGAATCAAATACACGATTCTTATAGATATTAGCATCGTAATGATATTTGTAATTTGTAAACTCTCCGTCAAATTCCGTAGCAGGGGTAAGAACGCCTCCGTTTGCCGCTGTTGCAGCGATTGAACGCGCATCCATAAGAGCAACGGAAGAAATCTGACCGTTCTGAAGCTTCGATCCCTCACGGTTGGGGAAGTTTCTGGTGGAGTGTCTGATGGAGAACGCATTGTTTGCGGGTGTATCTCCGGCGCCGAAGCAAGGTCCGCAAAATGCTGTCTTTAAAACAGAACCGGTCTCTAAGATAGTAGCGGCGCATCCGTTCTTTATAAGCTCCATGTAGATAGGCATTGAAGCGGGGTAAACGCTTAATGTGAAGGCATCGGAACCGATATATCTTCCCTTTAAAATGTCGGCAGCGGCGCAGATATTCTCAAATCCGCCTCCGGCACAACCCGCGATGATACCCTGATCAACAACGAACTTGCCGTTCTTAACCTTACTCTTTAAGTCGTACTCTACCGCACCGTCCAAAGATACGAGAGCTCTCTTTTCGGTCTCGTCAAGGATGTCGAGAAGGTTGGCGTTAAGCTCTTCGATGGTGTAGGTATTGCTGGGGTGGAAAGGCATAGCGATCATCGGTCTGATAGCCGAAAGGTCTACAACAACCATTCCGTCATAGTAAGCAACCTCGCCGGGATTAAGCTCTTTATACTCCTCCGCTCTCTCGTGGATCTCGTAGAACTCCTTGATCTTATCATCGGTCTTCCAGATTGAAGAAAGACAGGTTGTCTCGGTAGTCATAACGTCAACACCGATACGGAAATCAGCTGAAAGCGCGCTTACGCCGGGGCCCACAAACTCCATAACCTTGTTTTTAACGTAGCCGTTCTTAAATACGGCGCCGATAATGGCAAGGGCTACGTCCTGAGGTCCTACTCCCTTTACAGGCTCTCCTTTTAAGTAGATACCTACAACTCCGGGCATATTTATATCGTATGTCTGGTTGAGAAGCTGTTTAACAAGCTCGGGTCCGCCCTCGCCCACAGCCATAGTTCCGAGAGCTCCGTAACGGGTATGGGAATCCGATCCGAGGATCATCTTTCCACCGCCCGCAAGCATCTCTCTTGCAAACTGATGGATTACAGCCTGGTGAGGGGGTACATAGATTCCGCCGTACTTCTTTGCGGCCGAAAGTCCAAATACATGGTCATCCTCGTTGATAGTACCGCCTACCGCGCAAAGAGAGTTGTGGCAGTTGGTAAGAACATAAGGCATGGGGAACTTTGTAAGTCCCGATGCTCTTGCGGTCTGGATGATACCGACAAAAGTAATATCATGGCTTGTAAGCTTGTCAAAGCGGATTTTTAACTTTTCCGCCGATTCTGAAGTGTTGTGCTGCTGGAGGATACCGTACGCGATAGTCTCTCTCTTAGCTGCCTCTTTGGTTACATCCTTACCGGTCTTGCTCTTAATGGCTGCCTGTGCCTCGGCATTATCTGCCACAAGCTCGGCTCCGTTTACAAGGTAAGCTCCTCCATCGTACAATTCGATCATTTTCATCTTTCTTCTCCGTGATATATTTTTATTTGGTTGAATTCTTGTTTTCCTTCAGCACAACTTTATCAAGGTGCCAGATCTCATCAACATACTGCTGAATAGTTCTGTCGGAAGTGAACTTTCCGGAACAAGCAACATTGAGTATCGCGCTCCTTGCCCATCCGGCTTCATCCCTGTATGCCTGCTCCACTTTTCTTTGCGCCTCTGCGTATGACTTGAAGTCCTTAAGGATAAAGTAAGTATCAGCCTTTGCGGTTGACTGAG
Organism: Lachnospiraceae bacterium; assembly: GCA_017401005.1. Lineage (GTDB taxonomy): Bacteria > Bacillota > Clostridia > Lachnospirales > Lachnospiraceae > AC2028. The sequence goes on along the minus strand of JAFPRD010000194.1, from coordinate 4,005 downwards.
TATTAAGAAGGCTGTTGTAAAGCGGTCTGAAAAGCTCAGTGTCAGGATTATAGGTTCCGTTTATCAGCTGCATAAGTACTTTTCTGATATCGGGATCGTTGTTAAAGATCTCCATCGGATCGTATCCGCCGTAGTTTTCGAAGTGGATGACTTCATCGGAGGAAAGACCGAAGATAAAGGCATTTTCGGCGCCTACTTCTTCAACGATCTCAACGTTTGCTCCGTCCATAGTTCCTAAGGTAAGGGCTCCGTTTAACATAAACTTCATATTACCGGTACCGGAAGCCTCCTTGGAAGCTGTGGAGATCTGCTCGGATACGTCTGCTGCCGCAAAGATTATCTCCGCATTTGATACGTTGTAGTTTTCGATAAATACAACCTTAAGCTTTCCGCCGATTGATTCATCATTGTTTATCACATCGGCAACGGAATTGATAAGCTTGATGGTAAGCTTTGCATTGCGATAACCGGCTGCGGCCTTTGCGCCGAAGATAAAGGTTCTGGGGAAGAACTCCATATCGGGGCGCTCCTTAAGCTGATTGTAAAGATACATAACGTGCAGGATATTAAGAAGCTGTCTCTTGTATTCATGAAGTCTCTTAACCTGTACATCAAAGATTGATCTGGGATCTACTTCGATTCCGTTATGGTCGAGAATGTACTTTGCAAGGCGGACCTTGTTCTGGTACTTGATATTCATAAACTCCTGCTGAGCCTTCTCGTCATCGGCATAAACCTTGAGCTTTGAAATCTTGGGAAGGTCTGTGATCCAGTCGTTTCCGACATGATCGGTAACCCAATCCGCAAGAAGCTGGTTTCCGTGGAGCAGGAATCTTCTCTGGGTAATGCCGTTTGTTTTATTGTTGAACTTTTCGGGGAACATCTCATAGAAATCACGAAGCTCCTGTTTCTTGAGGATTTCCGTATGAAGCCTTGCAACACCGTTTACGGAGTATCCGGCAACAATAGCAAGATGAGCCATCTTAACCTGTCCGTCATATACGATAGCCATCTTACGGATCTTCTCATTAACATCGATTCCCGGAGTATTGCCGTATTTATTCTTGATATCCTCGATAAAGCGGCGGTTGATCTCCTCAACTATCTGGTAAACTCTGGGAAGAAGTCTTGAGAACAGCTCAATAGGCCATTTCTCAAGAGCCTCGCTCATAATGGTGTGGTTGGTGTAAGCACAGGTCTTTGTAGTAACATCCCATGCTTCATCCCAAGTAAGATAATAATCGTCCATAAGCACACGCATCAGCTCAGCCACAGCAACTGTAGGGTGAGTATCGTTAAGCTGGAAGGTAACCTTCTCGTAGAACTTTCTGATATCGTCGTGCTTTCTCATATATTTATCAACAGCTTCCTGAACGGATGCCGAGATAAAGAAATACTGCTGCTTTAAGCGCAGCTCTTTACCTGCGTAGTGGTTGTCGTTGGGATAGAGAACCTCAACGATATTTCTCGCAAGGTTTGCCTGCTCAACGCTTCTCTGGTAATCACCCTGATCGAAAGCGTCAAGCTGGAAACACTCAATAGGCTCTGCGTCCCAGATTCTGAGAGTGTTAACGATTCCGTTTCCGTATCCGACAATAGGAAGATCGAAAGGAATAGCCCTTACGGACTGATATCCTTCCTGCGTAAATACGCTTCTTCCGTTCTCGTCAGTCTTTACGGTTACATAACCGCCGAATTTAATCTCTTTAGCATACTCGGGGCGGCGAAGTTCAAAAGGATTGCCGTCTGCGAGCCAGTTATCCGGTACCTCTACCTGATAACCGTCTTCAATCTTTTGCTTGAACATACCGTAGCGATATCTGATTCCGCATCCGTATGCGGGATATCCCAAGGTAGCAAGGGAATCAAGGAAGCAGGCAGCGAGGCGGCCAAGGCCTCCGTTTCCCAAAGCGGCATCGGGCTCCTGGTCCTCGATCACATTAAGATCCAGTCCCAGTTCTTTGCATGCTTCCTGAACAGGCTTATAAGCCTGCATATTGATGAGGTTATTACCCATCGCGCGTCCCATAAGAAATTCCATGGACATGTAATAAACCATTTTAGGATCTTCTTTTTCATAGGCCTTCTGTGTCTCCATCCAGCTCATGATTATCTGATCCTTGATAGCGTACGAAACTGCCTGAAAAATCTGCTGGGGAGTAGCCTCCTCCAGTGTCTTACGATAAAGGGTTGTTACGTTATAGAGAACGCTTCTCTTAAAAAGTTCCTTATCGAATTTAACCTTCTTGGTTGTTGTTGTGCTTTTCACGATGAGTCCTCCTTGTTTTTTATTAAACTACTTCGATAGAGATAGTTACTTTTTCACCATTGATATCCCAGTCCTTGTTAACCTTGTAGGTCTGTCCGGAGGTAAGTACATCAGCAAGGACTTTGCCGGATATGGATTCTTTGCTTCTTTCCGCGATTTCGGACAACTTGTCGTTTCCGTTTAAAGATACCTTGATATGGTCGGTAACATTAAAGTCGGATTCCTTACGCATTGTCTGGATCTTGGAAACGAGCTCGGCAGCATAGCCTTCCTCGATAAGTTCGGGAGTAAGGTTTGTATCAAGAACAACGATAAGCTTGTTGTCCTCCTGAGATACATAGCCCTCCTTTTGGGTCATCTCGATGAGAAGGTCATCCTTTGTAAGCTCTACGGTTACGCCGTCAACATCAAAGGAAAGCTGTCCCTTTGCGTTAAGCTCGTCCATAGCGGCATTTCCGTCAAGAGATGCAAGAGTATTCTTGATTCCGCCGAGCTGCTTACCGTACTTAGGTCCTACGGTGCGGAGCTGAGGTTTAAATGTATAAGAAGTAAAGTCTCTTACATCCTCTGCGTAAACAACGGTTTTAACGTTAAGCTCATCACGGATGATATCGGTGTAGTAGTTCTCAAGGGGCTTAGCCTCTCCGTCTACGCTCTTGATATACATGCAGCTGATGGGCTGACGGTTCTTGATAGCAGCGGCATTTCTGGCAGCTCTTCCCATAACAACGGCGTCAAGGACTTCTTCCATTGACTTCTCGAGCTCGGGATTAATCTGCTCTTTATTGACAACCGGATAATCGCAAAGATGGATTGATTCGGGTGCGTTTTTATCGATGCTTCTGACAAGGTTCTGGTAGATGTCCTCGGTCATGAAGGGGATCATAGGTGCTGCAGCCTTTGAGATAGCTACAAGAGCGGTGTAAAGGGTCATATAAGCATTGATCTTGTCCTGCTCCATGCCCTTTGCCCAGAATCTCTCACGGCTTCTTCTTACGTACCAGTTTGAAAGATCGTCAACAAACTTCTCAAGTACCGCGCCGGCCTCGGGGATCTTGTAGGTATCAAGGTAATTGTCAACCGCTTCGATGGTTGAGTTGAGTCTTGAGAGAACCCACTTATCCATAACGCCGAGCTTATCGTAATCGAGGCTGTACTTTGTAGCGTCAAAATTATCGATGTTTGCGTAAAGTACGAAGAACGCGTATGTGTTCCATAAAGTACCCATGAACTTACGCTGTCCTTCTCTAACGGTCTCGCCGGAGAATCTCTTGGGAAGCCAGGGAGCTGCGCTTGTGTAGAAGTACCATCTGATAGCGTCCGCGCCGTATGTCTGAAGGGCGTCGAAAGGATCAACGGCGTTGCCCTTTGACTTACTCATCTTCTCTCCGTTCTCATCGAGTACGAGGCCAAGAACGATAACATTCTCGTAAGGAGCCTTGTTAAAGAGAAGAGTACTCTCTGCCATAAGGGAATAGAACCATCCTCTTGTCTGGTCTACAGCCTCGGAGATGAAAGCTGCGGGGAACTGCTTTTCAAACTTGTCCTTGTTTTCAAAAGGATAGTGGTGCTGTGCAAAAGGCATAGCTCCGGAATCGAACCAGCAGTCGATAACCTCGGGTACGCGCTTCATAGTCTTTCCGCACTTAGGGCAGATGCAGGTTATCTCGTCGATATAAGGTCTGTGAAGCTCAACTGTCTTTGCGGCAGGATTCTTCGACATCTCTTCGAGCTGG
>JAFPRD010000193.1:0-6487 GCA_017401005.1 Lachnospiraceae bacterium | reverse complement strand
CAGTTCCAAGCCCTTTATTATGTGCGAGTATATGCACGCTATGGGAAATTCCTGCGGAGCTATGCATAAATACACGGAGTATGCGGAAGAAGAGCCTCATTTCCAGGGCGGCTTTATCTGGGATTATATTGACCAGTCATTAAATGCCACAGACCGCTACGGCGTAAAGTTCCAGAAGTACGGCGGAGATTTCGACGACAGACCCTCCGACTATCAGTTTAGCGGAAACGGTATTGTTTACGGTGGCAGCAGGCTTCCTTCGCCCAAGATGCAGGAAGTTAAGTACAACTACAGAAATATTAAGGCTTCCTTTGAGTTTACCCAAAAGGGCGGAAAGACCCTTGCAGATCTTATCGTAAAGAACGGATTTCTTTTTACCGATCTTTCGGATTATGAATGTGTTCTTGAGGTCAGAAAAGACGGTGTAAGAGTAGATGATCTTATACTTGATGTAAATGCCCGCCCCGGAGAGGAAAAGCGTTTTGATAAGGTTTATACGCTTCCGGAGGACGAGGGAGAATATGTATTAACTGCATCCTTCTTTACGAGAAACTGCTACGCATGGGCCGAGAGAGGTCATGAAGTCTCTTTCGGACAGGGAGTGTTTGGAGCCGGTGAAAGCAAATATCTTGAAGGAAAGACAAACGAAGTTATAGGGGGCAAGAAGGCTGTTATCGTAAGGCCGGATACCCTGCAGATAGTTCACGGCGAGTACAATCTTGGAGTTAAGGGAGAGAACTTTACCGCAATCTTTAACTATGGCGATGCGGGCCTTCAGTCCTACACCTATGGCGGAAAGGAGCTTTTCAAAGCTCCGCCTAAGCCAAACTTTTGGAGAGCGCCTATCGATAACGACAACGGAAACAGGATGCCTTTCAGGTATTCTCAGTGGAAGGTGGCAAGCCTTTATCAGGTTCGTTCCGATAAAGTCAAGGGACCCAATCCTTTTGTCAAAGAGTTTAAGGACAGGGTTGAGGTTACCTACGAGCTTTGTATGGCAACAACGCCTGTAAGCTACTCTACATTAAAATATACCGTTTACGGAAACGGAGTTATTAAGACAAATCTCTCCTATAAGCCCGTTAAGGAGCTTGGAGATATGCCTGAGTTTGGCACCCTCTTTAAGATGGATGCGGATTATGACCGTATTGTTTGGTACGGAAACGGTCCTGCCGAAACCTATAGTGACAGACAAATGGGAGCAAAGCTTTCTCTTTTTGACGGCCTTGTCAAGGACCAGATGGCGGCTTATATGGTACCTCAGGAATGCGGAAACCATACAGGCGTCAGATTTGCCAAGGTTTGTGACGAAAGAGGAAGAGGTCTGATGTTTGCTTTTTCCGGAGAGCCTATGAGCTTTTCCGCGCTTCCCTACTCCCCTCATGAGATGGAAAGCGCAACTCATCCCAATGAGCTTCCCCCTGTGCTTTATACATACGTAAGAGTAGCAAAGGCCCAGATGGGTGTCGGGGGAGATGACAGCTGGGGAGCAAGGGTTCATCCCGAGTACCTCATAGATGTTAAAAAGAAATTAGAATTTGAGTTTTGTTTTAAGGGAATCTGATAAGCCTGAAATGTTCTGAAAATGCACTGAAATCCGGAGGTGTATATGAAAGTCTCTGAAAGGTTTTTTGTACTTTTAAAAAAACGGAATCTCATGGCGGCGCTTATTTGTCTTGCCGGCGTGGGAACTAATTTCCTGCTCAGCTTTATAGTATCGCTATTCGATCTGCCACTTTATCTTGATACGATGGGTACAATTATCGTATCGGCTATGGGCGGACCGTTGCCCGGTGTGCTTGTTGGATTTGTAACAAATATTATCAAAATTATTTACAGTCCCACATCTGTTTACTATGGGGTAATAAATGTTCTTATTGCTGTTGCGGCCGCGTTTTTCTATAAGCGCGGCCTGATGAAGAAAGCGGTGGGAGTAGTGGGACTTATATTCATACTTACTTTCATCGGAGGCGGCGTAGGCTGCCTTATCCCTTGGTTTATCGATGGGGTTCCTTTTGACGGCGAGTCTTTAAGCGGCATCTTTTTCTCGACAGGGTTTTTCAATGAGTTCTTTTCACACCTTTTGTCGAGTCTTATTTTAGATTTGCCCGATAAGGCCATCACAGTTGTCTTATCGTATTTTCTTATACGTATCATCCCTAAAAGATTTAATAAATATGCTGCCTTTGAGATGTGGATGCAGGCACCCGTATCTGAAGAGGAAAAGAAGATACAAAGGAAGAGCCATGTCAGGGTTTTGTCCCTTAAGGCCAAGTTCCTTATTGTTGTGGGTGTGTCTCTTTCTCTTGTTGCAACAGTAGGTATGGTTATCAGTCTGATAGTCTACAAAAAGACCGTCATCAGAGAGCATACGAGGATTGCATGTGGTACGGCGGAGGTTGCTGCCAGCGTTATCGACGGGGACAAGATTGACGAGTACTTAGAGACAAAGGGAAACACTCCTGATTATAAAGAAACCAATATGCTCCTTTCCAAGATACTCTTCAGCTCCACTGACATTGAGTATCTCTACGTTTACAGGATACTTGAGGACGGATGCCATGTTGTCTTTGATATCGATACCGAGAGCCTTGAGGCAGAGGATATAGGCGAGGTTATTGAGTTTGACGAAGGCTTTATGGATGTTGTACCCGATCTTTTGAAGGGCAAAGAAATCGAACCTATAATCACGGATGACCAGTTTGGATATTTACTTACAGCCTATAAGCCGGTATACGATTCGAAAGGAAAATGCGCATGTTACGTAGGTGCGGACGTTGATATGGGCCAGCTTGAAGGCATGGAGAGAAGCTTTCTTATGGAAATGATCGCAGTTTTCATGGGCTTCTTTATTGTGCTTTGCGTGTTTATCACGTGGCTTTCCGAGTACACGCTTATTATGCCGATCAAGACCATCACAAGACTTTTGGATGTCTTCTCGGGTACCGAGCCTTCCCAGGAGAATCTTGACGGGGAAGTAAGGAAATTCAGAGCCGCGGATATCCGCACGGGAGATGAGGTCGAGAAGCTTTACGGTTCGGTAGAAAGGATGCTCCTTAATCAGACGGAGCAGTTCAGAAGCATCAGACGTCTTTCGGAATCGACGGCGCAGATGCAGGACGGACTTATCGTTACGATGGCGGACATGGTGGAAAACCGCGACTCCGATACGGGTGCACATATTCAAAAGACTGCCGCTTACGTAAAGATCCTTGTTGAAGGACTGAAAGAGAAGGGATACTACGCCGAAAAGATCACACCGAAGTTTATCTCAGATATTGTAAGAAGCGCGCCTCTTCACGATGTCGGTAAGATCAATATTCCCGATGAAGTATTAAACAAACCCGGAAAACTTACGGATGAAGAATACGCCATCATGAAAACCCATACCACAGCCGGAAAGATCATTCTTGAAAAGGCTATGAATACGGTTAAGGGCGGAAACTATTTAAAGGAAGCCAGAAATATGGCTGCATACCACCATGAAAGATGGGACGGAAAAGGCTATCCCGAGGGACTTCACGGGGAGATCATCCCCTTGTCCGCACGTATTATGGCGGTTGCGGACGTACTTGATGCGCTTACAAGCCCGAGAGTTTACAAACCTGCATTTACCTTAGAGAAAGCCCTTTCCATCATTGAAGAAGGAAGAGGAACCCAGTTCGATCCGAAGGTCGTAGAAGTACTGATGGATTCACTTCCCGAGGTACAGGTAATCCTCAGAAAGTATTCGAGAGAGATTTAGGGAGGCAATTGTATGTTAGGTAAAAGAAACAAAATAAAATTTGTGACAGCCGCTTTTGCCCTTGCTCTCGGAGTGCTTGGCACTTGTCAGATACCGCTTATGGCAGGTGAAGTGTCGGCCCTTAAATTGCAGCAGGAGGAAAGCGCGAAGGAACTTGTGGGCGGAGGATATGCCGCATCAAGGCAGATAGAGAATGTGGGATACACCACACAGGTATACGACGCCTCAAACGGTCTTCCAACCTCCGACGCCAATTATATTTTAGGCTCGAGCAGCGGATACATCTGGATAGGCGGATACAGCGGAATCATCAGGTACGACGGCACAAGTTTTGAACGCCTTGATACAAGCAGCGGACTCACCAGCGGAAGAGGACTTTTTGAGGACAGCGAGGGAAGAGTCTGGGTTGCTACCAACGACAACGGTGTTGTTGTTATTTCAAAGTACGGAATTAAACACATAACCTATAAGGAAGGCCTGCCCTCATCTTCAATCAGAGTCTTTTCAGAGGACGAAGCGGGAAATATATTTATAGGAACAACCTCCGGTCTTTGCTACGCAGATGCCGATCTGAATATACATTTTATTGACTGCGAAGATTTAAACGCCGAGCGTATTTTACGGCTTGACGAAGGAAAAGACGGATATATTTACGGACAATCGGGCGACGGACTCATCTTTAGGATAAAGGATAAAAAGGTAACCGATGTTTATTCGGGAGAGTCAATCGGGACGGACAGAATCACAACTATTTTAGCTGACCCCAACAATGCGGGACAGGTATATTTAGGAACGGAGTCCGGCGATGTTTATTACGGACTTTTCGGGTCTGTTGCATCAAAACTTAAAAGAGTAAGCACGGGAATGGGAAGTATCCACTGGTTATCTTACGACTGCGGCAGAGCCTGGGCTTCTTCTACAACTCAGCTGGGATATATCGATCCGCTGCTTCATTTTAATATTTTGGAGGATCTGCCTTTTGACAGCGCCATTGAGATGACTACGTCGGACTTCCAGGGAAATATCTGGGTTGCTTCTTCTACCTTGGGAGTAATGAAAATCGTCAGAAACAACTTTGTGGATCTTTCGAAAAAAGCGGGACTGGAAGAAGTTGTCACAAATACGACCTGCCTTGCTAATGACCTTCTCTACGTCGGAACGGACAGCGGAGTACGAATAATCAACAAGAACAATGAGTCGGTTGAAAACGAGCTGACCGAGTATCTTGACGGAGTACGTATAAGGTGCATCAAAAAGGACGAAAAAGGCAATATCTGGATCTGTGCTTTCAATAAGGATATGGGACTTGTCTGCTATTCAAAGGACGGAACCATAAAGGCGCTTAAAAAAGAGGACGGTATGCCGGGCAACGAGACAAGATGTATTGCCTTTGACGATAGCGGAAATATAATCGTCGGAACAAACAACGGACTTGCCGTTATCAAAGACGGAAAAGTTGTTTCGAAATACGGAACGGAAGAGATAATCAAGAATTCCGTTTTCCTTACGGTATGCGCCGGAGATGACGGAGAAATCTACGCCGGAAGCGACGGAGACGGAATATATGTTATAAAAGACGATGACATCAAAAGGATCTCGAGAGACGAGGGCCTTACAAGCGATGTTATTATGCGAATCAAGAAGGACGAAAAAAGAGGAGTATACTGGATTGTCACATCCAACTCCATTGAGTATATGAAAGACGGAGAGATCTTTACCGTTACATCTTTTCCGTACAACAATAACTACGATATCTACTGCGACCATAACGATAATATGTGGATTATTTCCTCATACGGAATCTATATGGTTTCCGCGGATGATATGATCGACAACAATATAAACGATTACAATCTCTACACTATAGCCAACGGCCTTACAAGTACTCCCACATCCAACTCCTACAGCGAGTTCTCGGATGACGGTTATCTTTATATTTCGGGAAGGACCGGAGTATGTAAGGTAAATATTGACCATTTCTCGGACAACAAGATTTTGGTAAAGACTGCGGTAGGAACAGTTTACTGCGGCGACGAGAGAATCGATATGAGTAAAGACGGATCCTATATCATCCCGGCTTCGGACGGCCGTATCAGGATCTCGGCTTCAATCATGGATTATTCATTGGCCAACCCGATGGTTAATGTATTTATGGAAGGAAATGAAAAGGACGGAATATACGCAACGAGAAATAAACTTACTCCCCTTGAGTATACCGGACTTCCCTACGGCAATTACAATCTGCATATTAGAGTCTTGGACAGTATGGGAAATCAGCTCTACGATGATGTTTACAAGATCGTAAAGCAGCCCAAGTTTACAGAGCTTTTACTCTTTAGGATCCTTGTGTTTGTAGGCGCGGCTTTTCTTATTGGATTTATCGTCTGGAGAGTACTTAAGAGCACGGTCATCCAGAGCCAGTATGAGGTAATAAGACAGGCCAAGGAGGATGCGGAGAGAGCCAATACCGCAAAGTCCAGATTCCTTGCAAATATGTCCCATGAAATCCGTACACCTATCAATACGATCATGGGTATGAATGAACTTGTGCTCAGAGAAGATGCCACCGGTGTACCCAAAGGTTATTTCATGTCAATGATGAATTATGCCTTTGATATAAGGAATGCATCGGAAACGCTTCTCGGACTTATCAATGACCTCCTTGATATTTCCAAGATTGAATCAGGTAAGATGCATCTTGTTGAGCAGGAATATGATATTCGTGACCTCTTAAGGTCAATT
>JAFPRD010000192.1:0-2410 GCA_017401005.1 Lachnospiraceae bacterium | reverse complement strand
GTCGGACTTGCCGCTATGGCAGGTGTTATGTCCACAATCTCCGCTATCTTCAACGCAGGCGGACGTCTCGGTTTCTCTGCAGTTGCCGACGGAATGAAGGACAAAAATACCGTATACAAGATTATTTTCTGCATCTCAATCGCGCTTACCGTTATTGTTATCCTTACAAAGGGTATCGGAAATGCATACGCTGACGGAGCTCAGAACATTCTCCTTGTAGTGCTTGTACTTGCCCTTCTGTTTATGGTAAATGCAGGATACGGCGGAGGATTCCCCAACGTTCCCAACCTCCTTTCCGACCATTACGGAATGAGCAATATTTCAGCTATTCACGGACTTACCCTTTCAGCATGGGCTTTTGCCGGACTTACTGGTAATCAGATGGCATCCGCTATCGTAAAGTATGTTGCTGAAACCAAGCCCGAGACTTTAAGAACTATCACTTACATCGAGCACGGAGTAGAGCATACCGCTACTACCAACCCTGTCGGATACCAGACAGTTCTTTATGTAACCTGCGCTCTTTACGTTGTAGCCCTTCTTCTTTCACTCTTCCTTGTAAGACCTTCTCAGAAGGCTCTTGAGGCTAAGGCTGCTAAGAAGGCTGCTGCAGGAAAGTAATCCTGTTAACCGATTGATATTTATACTCCCGACTTTTCATAAGCCGGGAGTTTTTTTATGCATTTCACGCAGAAACCTTATCGGAATACTTAACGAAAAGGCGCAGTTATGGTACAATAACCTATTATGGACAAGAAAAGAAACTACCAGAATGAACTTGAAAGAATTATAGATTCCATAGACACAGAGCCGCCATCGCTGCTGCTTCACGCCTGCTGTGCTCCCTGCAGCAGTTACTGTCTTGAGTATTTATGCAAATATTTTAAAGTTACTGTATACTACTACAATCCCAATATTTCCCTCGGAGAGGAATACCGGAAGAGGGTAGCGGAGGAAAAGAGACTGATCGCCGCCTACAACTCGGAGATAATCTGGGGAGAGCGGCAGGGACATCCTATCGGTATCAGAGAAGGCAATTACGACCCAAGCCGGTTTTACGAAGCCATCAGAGGTCTTGAAAAGCTTGGAGAAGGAAGTGAAAGGTGTTTTAAATGCTATGAACTTCGGCTTGAACAGACCGCGAGAGCTGTGGGAGACGGTTACGATTACTTCTCCACAACCCTTACAATATCGCCGCTAAAGAATGCCGAGAAGCTTAATGAGATCGGAGAGAGGCTAGCGGAAAAGTACGGACTTAAATGGCTGCCTTCCGACTTTAAGAAAAAGGAAGGATATAAGCGCTCCATCGAGCTGTCGCAAAAGTACGACCTTTACAGACAGGATTACTGCGGATGCGGATATTCAAAAGCCGAGAGAAGCAGAGAAAAAGCCGCCAAAGGACAGCTCCCTATCTAGGAAAGAGCATATTCTTTTTTTTAGTTTTATTTTAGAATTTGATAATTAATTAATGCTTTTAGCAGTGTTAAAATACAATAGTCTTTGAAAAGGAAATAATCATGAAGAAATTACTTGATCTTTTGACAGAAGAAATGGGAAAAGCTTTTGAAAGCGCCGGATATGAGGCCGAGCTTGGAAAGGTTACCGTTTCAAACAGACCCGACCTTTGCGAATATCAGTGTAACGGAGCAATGGCAGGAGCCAAAAAGTACCACAAAGCTCCTATTATGATCGCAGGAGAAGTTGCTGAAGTTTTAAAGAGCATGCCCGTATTTTCAAGCGTAGAGGCTGTAGCTCCGGGATTCCTTAATCTTAAGCTCTCGGAAGATTACCTCGCTGAATATCTTCGCGGTATGAGAACTGACAAGAAATATGGATTTGAGCTTTCAAGGGCTAATGAAAAGGTTGTGATCGACTACGGCGGAGCCAATGTTGCAAAGGCTCTTCATGTAGGTCATATCCGTTCCGCAAATATCGGTGAGTCCATAAAGCGTATCTTACGCTTTGCAGGGGATGAGGTTATCGGTGATGCCCACCTCGGCGACTGGGGACTTCAGATGGGACTTGTTATCTGCGGCATCAAGGAAAGACAGCCGGATCTTGTTTACTTTGATGAGAGCTTTACCGGAGATTATCCCGAAGAGTGTCCCGTTACGATCAGAGAGCTCGAAGAAATCTACCCCGCATCAAGCGCCAAGTCAAAGGAAGACCCCGAGTATAAGGCTAAGGCTATGGAGGCTACCAAGAAACTTCAGGACGGCGTTCGCGGATACAGAGCCCTCTGGAACAATATTATGAAAGTATCCATTGGTGACCTCAAGAAGAATTATGCTTCACTCAATGTCGACTTTGACCTTTGGAACGGAGAGAGCAGTGTTCATGACCGCATTCCCGGAATGGTTGACTATATGAAAAAGGGCGGCTGGGCTGTTATCAGTGAAGGCGCGCTTGT
>JAFPRD010000191.1:0-13077 GCA_017401005.1 Lachnospiraceae bacterium | reverse complement strand
CATAATTCGAAGAAAATTGCCTTATGTCAACAGATGAAGCTTCTTTGCAATCCTTACAAGAGCGGCTCCTTTAGGGAAAGCTTTAAGCTCCTCGGCGGTTACGGCCCTTACAAGGAGAAGGGCTATAAAGTAAACGGGGATCGCTACAATGATAGCCGGTATTACAGAGAGCCTTGGAGATGATGTGAAGTGCAGGATCAATCTGTATACGCCGTAGGAGGCGCCTCCCATAATGCCGGAAGCAATAAAGGGAAGCAGAAAAGTACGGAGCATTTCCTGCTTGTAGCCTATGTGCTTTCTGACGGCAAGCTGGTTAAGGACAGCGATTACGGCTGAGTACAGGGTGCTTGATATTGCGATGGAGAAAACGTCCAGGTCTGTAAGGAATAAAAGCGCTACTCCGACTCCGGTCTGTATCAACAAAGCGACACCGGCGTTTATGATAGGCGTGACAACTTTTCCCAGTCCCTGAAGGACGGAGCTGTTAAGTGTACTTAAGGCATAAAAGATAACCGAAAGAGAAAGAGCCATCAGCGAGTGCTTTGCAAGCGTAATATTTGGCAGCGTATTGGGATAAAGAAGCAAAGTTACCGGAGCTGCCAAAACAAAGAGTCCGACTGCGCAGGGTATTGAAATAAGCATAGTCGCCTTTACCGCAAGCCCTATCTTGTTCTTGGATTCTGCTATATCGTTTTTTGCTATAAGCTGAGCAATTTGAGGTATCATAGCTGCAGCCATAGCTGAAGCGAATGCTATGGGGATATTGGATATCTTCATGGATTTTCCGGAAAAGATACCCCAGTGACTTGTTACCTCAACCATATCCAGATTACGGATAAGAGGGTAGAAAGAAGTAAACAGTTTATTGTTAACGGTTGATGCGAGATTGCTCATGGCTGTGGATAAAATAAAAGGTGTTACGATAAGCGTGATCATCTTGATGATGGATCCTGCGCTGTCCACATTTTTATGGGTATCCGCTTGTATCATCTTTTTAAATCCCGGACGGACCTTCATATACGCAAAGAACATAAATATAAGGGCGATGACAACGCCGCTTCCCGTACCGAGAGCGCTTCCTATTGCTCCGCTTACGGCTTCGGCAATCTTTGCCTTTACTTCTGAGGAAATGGTTGAAACAGGAGCCATTCCGAGGAAAGAGTGCATCTGCGCATATCTTATAAAAAGGTATGCCGCGCCTACGCTCACGAGGGCATTGGCAATCTGCTCGAGAATCTGGGATACGGATGTGGGCACCATATTTTTATGGGCCTGGAAATAGCCCCTTAGGACGCCGAGAATACCGTAGATAAAGATTGTGGGAGCAAATGTGCGAAGGACGGGGATGGCATCCGGCTCAACAAAGAGTCCGGCGCCGAAGTAGAGAAATATACTGGCAATACCGCCGATAACAAGCACATATAACAGAGAACCGATAAAGAGCCTGTGGGCATTTTTGTATTCACCGGCTCCGAGCTTACCTGCCATAACCTTGGATATGGCGGAGGGGATGCTGTAAGATGATACCAGAAGGATTATTGTATAGTAGTTATATGCTGAGGAATAGTAACCAAGACCAAGGTCTCCGATAATAGCCGATAAGGGACTTGTGTATAAAAGACCGATTATACGGCTGATAAATCCGGCCGCGGCAAGTATACCGGCCTGGGTTATAAAATTGTTTAAAGCGCCGCTTTTTGCAGGTGCGACTTTTTTTTCGTTGCTCATTATAAAAGTTTTCCTTATTTATAGTGTAAAATCTATTCCCATAAAGTCTAACACGAATAGAAATAATCCGCTATTATTATTTAAGGAATTATGCTATTATAGTTATGTGTGCGATGGTATTTTGCACAGGGGATAGCATATATATTTGGAGGATTCTGATGAAGAAAATTCTTTTTGTCGCATCCGAAGGTGTTCCTTTTATCAAGACCGGAGGATTGGCGGATGTTGTTGGGTCGCTGCCGAAATACATTGACAAAAAATACTTTGACGTGAGGGTGTTTCTTCCCAAGTATGCCTGCATGAAGCAGGAAATGAAAGACAAACTTAAGTACGTTACCAACTTTTATATGGATTTCAACTGGCAGAATATTTACGTCGGTATCTTTGAAGCCATAGTTGACGGAGTTCATTATTACTTTATTGACAATGAGTTCTACTGGTCGGGCGCGAAGGTTTACAATGATGATCCCAGATATGAGATAGAGAGATATACCTATTTTTGCAAGGCCGTTCTATCGGCACTCCCCGTTATAGATTTCAGACCTGACCTTATTCACTGCCATGACTGGCAGACCGGCATTATTCCTGTTTACCTTAAGGAAAGATTTGCCGGAAGCGAGTTTTATCAGGGAATCAAGAGCGTTATAACAATCCATAACCTTAAGTTCCAGGGCAAATGGGACGTTAAAACGGTTCAAAATATTACAGGCCTTCCCGACTATTATTTTACGCCGGACAAGCTTGAATCGTACAAAGACGCAAACCTCCTTAAGGGAGGAATCGTTTTTGCAGATGCAATAACAACTGTTTCCGATACATATGCTGAGGAGATAAAGACTCCTTTCTTCGGCGAGGGGCTTGATCCTCTTTTGAGAGCCAGAGCCAATTCACTTAGAGGAATCGTAAACGGAATCGACTATACGGACTTCGACCCCGCTACTGACAAGCATATCGTTAAGAAATACAACGCCGTGAATTTCCGAAAGGAAAAGGTTAAGAATAAGCGTGCTCTTCAGGAAGAGCTGGGTCTTACAGTCGACGACAAAAAGATGATGATAGGTATCGTCTCAAGACTTACCGATCAAAAGGGCCTTGACCTTATCGCTTATATTATGGACGAGCTCTGTCAGGATGATATTCAGCTTGTTGTACTCGGAACCGGCGAAGAGCGGTACGAGAATATGTTCCGCCACTTCGACTGGAAGTATAATAACAAGGTTTCGGCGAATATCTACTATTCAGATGCACTTTCGCATAAAATATATGCGGCCTGCGATGCTTTCCTTATGCCTTCGCTCTTTGAGCCCTGCGGCCTGAGCCAGCTGATGGCGCTCCACTACGGAACAATTCCTATTGTCCGCCAGACAGGAGGACTTAAGGATACGGTAGAGCCATACAACGAGTACGAGAGTACGGGAACGGGCTTTGGATTTATCAACTACAATGCTCATGAAATGCTCTCCACCATCAGATACGCCGAAAAGATCTTCTACGATCGCAAGCGTGAATGGAATAAGATGGTCGACCGCGCAATGGCGGTAGATTTTTCCTGGGAGGTATCCGCTAAAAAGTACCAGGAAATGTATATGTGGCTTTGCCCCGATTATGATGCGGATAAATAAATCAAACAAGGACGTTTAAAATGATAAAGAGTATGACCGGCTTCGGAAGAAGCGAGATCACAGTTCACGATCGTAAGTTTTCCGTTGAACTCAAAAGCGTTAACCATCGCTACCTGGATGTAAACATCCGTATGCCAAAGGCACTTAACTTCTTTGATTCAGCCATCAGGCAGGAACTTAAGAAGTACATCTCAAGAGGTAAGGTTGATGTGTTCATCACATACGAAAACCTCGGAGAAGCGACAAGTACTGTCAGATACAACAAAGAACTTGCCGCCGAGTATCTTGCTTATCTTGAGCAGATGGGCAAGGAATTCGGACTTGAAAACGATATCAGAGTATCAAGTCTTTCCAAGTATCCCGATGTATTTGTTATGGAAGAAAACGACGTCGACGAGGAAGAGCTTTGGAAGGACCTTCAGACCGCCATTGATTCTGCTTGTGACACTTTCGTTAAAACACGTATTACCGAGGGTGAACATTTAAGAGACGATCTGATTCAGAAACTTGACCATATGGCGGAGCTTGTTTCTTTTATCGAGGAAAGGTCTCCCAAGATTATCGAGGAATACCGATCAAAGATCGATGCAAGGGTAAGAGAGATACTCGGAGACAATACGGTTGATGAGGGCAGACTCCTTACCGAAGTAACAATCTTTGCCGACAAGATCTGCGTCGACGAAGAGATTGTAAGATTAAAGAGCCATATTGATACCGTCAAGAAGGAGCTCGGAGGCGGAGAGAATATCGGACGCAAGTTGGATTTCCTTGCCCAGGAGCTCAACAGAGAGGCAAATACGATTCTTTCAAAGTCTACTGACCTTGAAATCGCAAACTGCGGTATCGAGCTTAAGACCGAAATAGAAAAGGTCCGTGAGCAGATACAGAATATTGAATAGATTTGAGGACTTTTTATGGATAAAAAGGGTATTTTACTTGTGATATCCGGCTTTTCCGGGGCCGGAAAAGGCACTGTTGTAAACCGCCTTCGCGAGAAATACGATGAATACGCGCTTTCCATCTCTATGACATCGAGAAAACCTCGTCCTACGGATGTGGAAGGTGAGACATATTTCTTCGTTACAAGAGAAAAATTTGAAAAAACTATTGCAGAAAACGGACTTCTTGAGTATGCTGAATATTGCGGCAATTATTACGGAACCCCCAGAGCTTTTGTGGAGGAACAGCTTAATGCCGGAAAAAATGTTATACTCGAGATAGAGATTCAGGGAGCAACCAATATTAAAAAGGCATTCCCCGAGAGCTTGCTTATCTTTATTACGCCGCCCAGCGCCGCCGAGCTCGAAAAGAGACTTAAAGGCCGCGGAACGGAGACGGATGAGGTTATTGCAAAGAGGCTTAAGCGAGCCTACGAAGAATCGGACGGAATGGACACTTATGATTATATAGTTGTCAATGACGAACTTGAAGAATGTGTTGATGAAGTTCATCGCATAATCGATCTTGCAAGGCGCCAGCCCCTCAGGATGAAATCTTTTATCGGCGAGATGAAAGAACAGCTTAAAGTGTACGATAAATAGTTAAAGGAGATAATAAAATGTTACACCCCTCTTATGTTGATCTTATGAACGTAGTTAATAAAGATGTTGCTGAAGACGAAGAACCCGTAGTAAGCAGCCGTTATTCAATCGTTATGGCATCCGCAAAGCGCGCAAGACAGCTTGTAAGCGGAGATCCCCAGTTCGCCGGCCAGGAGGATGAAAAACCTCTCTCGGTTGCGGTTAAGGAGATTTACGACGGAAAGGTAAAGATTCTTCCTAATATCGAAGATTAATCCAGTACAAAACAATGAGCCGGAATGGGGAGACAAGCCGCATTTCGGCTGTATTTTTGCTTATGGAAAGAAATATATGAAGATACTGATTATTTCTCTCGGATGCGACAAAAATCTCGTTGATACGGAGAAAATGATAGGACTCTTATCTGCCAGGGGCTATGAGTTTACGGACGACGAAGCTGAGGCCGAAGCTGTCATAGTCAATACCTGCTGTTTTATAGGTGATGCCAAGGAGGAGAGTATTAATACTCTTCTTGAGATGGGCGAACTTAGAAAAAGCGGAAAGATAAAAGCTCTTATCGCCTCCGGATGCCTGTCCGAAAGATACAAAAATGAAATACAAAAAGAGATTCCCGAGGTTGACGCGCTTATAGGAACGATGTCCGTACCGGATATCGCCGATACTCTTGACAGCGTACTTAAGGGCGCTCCTTCAAACTCCTTCAGGCCGCTTACAAGCGACCCGACGATAAGGTCTAAAAGAGTTCTTACTACCGGCGGGCATTTTGCTTACCTCAAGATAGCGGAGGGCTGCGACAAAAACTGTACGTATTGCATTATTCCCAAAGTTCGCGGCGGTTATCGCTCTATTCCGATGGAAGAGCTTGTCGCGGAAGCGGAAAAACTTGCCAAAGACGGGGTTAAGGAACTGATCCTTGTAGCGCAGGAGACTACTCTTTACGGTAAAGATCTCTACGGAAAGAAGTCACTGCCGGAACTTCTCAGAAAGCTTTGCAAAATATCCGGTCTTTACTGGATAAGGATCCTTTATTGCTACCCCGAGGAAATTAATGACGAGCTAATAGAAACAATTGCTACCGAAAAAAAGATCTGTCACTATCTGGATATCCCTGTTCAGCATGCGTCTGACGACGTTCTTCGCAGGATGGGCAGATGGACGAACCAAAAGCAGCTTCGGGATATGATAGGAAAACTAAGAGAACGTATTCCCGATATAGCCCTCAGAACAACGCTTATATCCGGTTTCCCCGGAGAGACGCAGGAAGATTTCGAAGAGCTTTACAGATTCGTAAATGATATGGAATTTGACAGGCTCGGGGTATTTCCCTACTCTCGCGAGGAGGATACCGTGGCCGGTGAAATGGCGGATCAGATAGACGATGAAGTCAAAAACTTCAGACGAGATGAACTGATGCAGCTCCAGCAAGCCATTGTTTTTGAAAAGAATGAAAAACTGCCGGGTACTGTGCTTACCGTTATGGTGGAGGGAAAGGTTGCCGACGAGGATACCTACGTTACAAGAACCTACCGGGATGCACCGGGGGTTGACGGATATCTGTTTTTAAATACAACAGCTAATCTTATGACGGGTGACTTTGTAAAAGTTCTCGTTACGGATACAAATGATTATGATCTGATTGGAGAAATATACAATGGGTAATTCAGAGGAAAAGAGTGAATCTAAGACAAAAATCTGGAATGTGCCTAATATAATGACTACCGTCAGGGTGATACTGATCATCCCGTTTGTGCTCGCGCTTTTGGGTGCAACACACGGCTGGTACGGAGAGAACAATTTCTTTACCGCCTGCATAGTTGCCGATGCCATCTTTATCATAGCAAGCCTCACGGATCTTTTTGACGGAAAGATTGCCAGAAAATACAATCTTGTTACCAACTTCGGAAAGTTTATGGACCCGCTTGCGGACAAGGTCCTTGTTTGCTCGGGACTTATCTGCCTTGTTGAGATGGGAAGAGTTCCCGCGTGGATCGTGATAATAATAATAGCGCGTGAATTTATAATCAGCGGATTCAGACTGGTAGCCTCCGACGCAGGTATTGTAATAGCGGCAAGTTACTGGGGTAAATGGAAAACAACACTTCAAATGACGCTTGTTATTATGGCTATTTTGGATCTTAGCCCATATATTCCTTTTTACGGAATCCTTATGACCGTAGTTATGTATCTGGCGCTTATTTTAACCGTGATCTCTCTTGTGGATTACATCTACAAGAATCGTAAAGTGCTTACAAGATAACAGAGCATAGATATTGGAGAAAACATGAAATTAGATAAGATAAAGGAAACCGCATCCGAAAACGGAAAACAGAGTGTTTATTCAAGATGCGTTAAGATCTGCGGAATAGGTGAAGATAAAGTCAGGAAGCTTATTTCGGATATGGAAGAAAGCGGCGGAGCAAAGATTGAGATTTCTTCTGTTGTGGGAGAAGTTCATATTCTCGTTTCCACAATGGCTGAAGATAAGAAGGCTGCGAGAAAAGTTATCAAGCCTGTCGTCGGCGAATTAAAAGAAATATTCGGAAATTATATATATTCAACCGAAGAAAACGTTACTCTTGAGCAGGCCGTTGTGGACCTTTTACTTGCGAATAACCTTACCGTATCCTGCGCCGAGTCCTGCACCGGAGGAATGCTTTCCGCAAGGCTTATAAATGTACCCGGGGTATCTGAAGTATACAAATACGGATATATTACCTATTCAAACAAGTCAAAGAGAAAAATACTCGGCGTTAGGCGCTCCGTCATCGATAAATACGGAGTTATCAGCGCGGAAACCGCGAAAGACATGGCAAAAGGACTTGCCGCCATTACAAAAGCGGATATATGTGTCAGCGTTACCGGAAACGCAGGTCCGGATGCGGCAGAGGATAAGCCTGTGGGACTTGTGTATATCGGATGCTGTATCAAAGGAAAGGTGGCTGTTACCGAGGTACACCTTACCGGTGAGAGAAATGAAATAAGAGAAGCCGCTACGGCTGCCGCTCTCGCATTTATGAGAAACAATATGCTTGAGTATTACAGCAGAGTCACTTTCGGGTCCGATGAGGAGTGATTGAAGTAAAGATTAGGATCGGGATTCGAAAAAAACTAAAAAATGTGTGCAGAGGGCTTGCGTTTGTGAGCCCTCTGTGTTATTTTACCCATACGGAAGAATATTCAATATTTGAAATCATACAATTCAAAATTCAGATTTTCGGCTATTTAGCCAATAGAGTGACTTTTATTACCCCCAAAATATGATAAATTAGAAATGTGATTGAAACAGGTCCGAATTTTTATTAATTCGGTTGACAAAATCGAACGGATGTTTTATTCTGATACAAGAAAGCGAACATTCGTTCTCAAAAGGAGATTATATAATGGAAAACGAAGAGAAGAAAAAAGCACTTGAAGCGGCTCTGAGCCAGATTGAGAAGCAGTACGGAAAAGGAACGGTTATGAGACTCGGAGATCCCAATGCGCAGATGTCCGTTGAGACTATTCCGACAGGCTCCATCAGTCTTGATATTGCTCTTGGACTCGGAGGAATCCCCAAGGGAAGGATCGTAGAGATATACGGCCCCGAATCAAGTGGTAAGACGACGGTTACTCTTCATATGATAGCTGAAGTACAAAAGAGAGGCGGCATCGCCGGATTTATCGATGCTGAGCATGCCCTCGACCCCGTTTATGCCAAAAATATCGGCGTAGATATCGATAACCTCTATATTTCTCAGCCCGACAACGGAGAACAGGCTCTTGAAATCGCTGAGACAATGGTTCGCTCCGGTGCGGTTGACATCGTAGTAGTTGACTCTGTTGCCGCTCTTGTACCCAAGGCGGAGATTGACGGCGATATGGGTGATTCCCACGTGGGACTCCAGGCGAGACTTATGTCACAGGCCCTCAGAAAACTTACCGCCGTTATCAGCAAGTCAAACTGCGTCGTTGTATTTATCAACCAGCTCCGTGAGAAGGTCGGCGTAATGTTCGGTAACCCCGAGACAACCACAGGCGGACGTGCCCTTAAGTTTTACTCTTCTGTAAGACTTGACGTAAGACGTATCGAGTCTATCAAGCAGGGCGGTGAAGTCATCGGTAACAGAACAAGGGTTAAAGTAGTTAAAAATAAGGTTGCGCCTCCTTTCAAAGAAGCTGAATTTGATATTATGTTCGGCGAAGGTATATCAGTAGCCGGAGACATCCTCGATAAAGCAGCCGATGCGGATATTATCGTTAAATCCGGCGCGTGGTATGCATATAACGGAGACAAGATCGGACAGGGACGAGAGAATGCAAAGCAGTTCCTTAAGGACAATAAAGAAGTATGTGCCGAGATCGAAGCAAAAGTACGTGCGCACTATGGCCTTGAAGGAGCAGGAGCTGCGGCTGATGCTGCTTTGGAAACTCCTGTAAAAGCTTCAGGAAGAGGATCTAAGGAAAAGAATACTGAGGTATAATCGGATGCAGGTTACTAAGCTGCTGCCTCTGGATAAGAAAAGAAGCCGGGTTTGGCTTGACGAAGAGTTCGCCTTTGTTCTGTACAAGGGCGAACTTCGCCGTTTTAATATCCGCGAAGGCGGGGAACTTAACGAAAAAGATTATATTGAGATAGTTCACACCCTCCTCCCGAAAAGGGCTAAACTGCGCGCTATGAACCTTCTAAAGAGTCATACCTACTCGGTTAAACAACTTGAAGATAAGTTAAGAGAAGGCTTTTATCCCGAAGAAATCATCTCCGAAGCGATACAATACGTATCTTCATACGGATATCTTGACGATTTAAGACTATGCGAGGAGTATATAAGGGTTCATCTTGCAGATAAGAGCAGGATGCGTATCAGCATGGACCTCAAAAGAAAAGGGATATCTTCCGAAACTATACGGGAGGCCTTTGAAAACTGTTCGGAAGAGGGCTTTATTCAGGATGAAACCGAACAGGTCAAAAATCTCTTGAAAAAAAGGAGATTTGATCCTTCTTTGTGTAACGACAGAAAGGAATTCGCAAAACAATTTTCGTATCTTGCATCAAAAGGATATTCCTCAGAAACCATCAGAAAAGCCCTTGGAGAGTGGGATTCCTTTTAAAAAGCGATAATATTACGCAAGTTATTTGGGGTTGACATTATTCCCTCAAAACATTAATATAATAAATGTTGTACTATGAAAATTTAATAAGGAGGTGCTCCTGTAATGCCTATGCCACCAATTCCTATGGTCGCATTCATCGGGATCCTCGCTGGTGCTATATTAATTACCGCCGTTTTGGCAGTACTTATAACGTCCAACACCCTCAAGAAATCAGCAGCAAGAACAATCGGATCTGCTGAGGACAAAGCCAGAGAGATAATTGATGAAGCCTTAAAAACTGCGGAGTCCGACAAGAGAGAAGCTGCTCTTAAAGCGAAGGAGGAATCCATTCGTATCAAGAACGAAACCGATCGCGAAGTTAAAGAACGTCGTGCTGAAGTTTCAAAGAGCGAGCACAGGATCCAGCAGAAGGAAGAAGCGATTGATAAGAAAACTGACGCCTTAGAGCGTCGTGAGCAAAGCCTCGCAGCGAGGGAAGAAAATCTTTCAAAGATGAAGGAGGAGATTTCCAAGCTTAACGAGCAAAGACTACAGGAACTGGAAAGAATTTCCGGATTAACCTCTGAACAAGCAAAAGAGTACTTGTTGAAAATTGTTGAAGATGAAGTCAGACATGACGAAGCCCTGATGATCAAAGAAATGGAGAACAGGGCAAAGGAAGAAGCGGACAAGAAGGCTAAAGAGTATGTTGTTACCGCAATTCAGAGATGTGCAGCTGATCATGTTTCTGAGACAACTATCTCAGTAGTCCAGCTTCCTAACGATGAGATGAAGGGACGTATTATCGGAAGAGAGGGTAGAAATATCCGTACGCTTGAAACTTTAACCGGTGTTGAGCTTATAATCGACGATACACCCGAAGCAGTCGTACTTTCCGCATTCGATCCCGTGCGCCGTGAGGTTGCAAGGATCGCGCTCGAGAAACTCATTGTGGATGGTAGAATCCATCCCGCGAGAATCGAAGAAATGGTTGAGAAGGCTCAAAAGGAAGTTGATCAGACCATTAAAGAAGAAGGTGAAGCAGCCGTACTTGAAGTTGGAGTACACGGCCTGCATCCTGAACTCGTAAGGTTACTTGGTCGTATGAAGTATCGTACAAGTTACGGTCAGAATGCCCTTAAGCATTCAATCGAAGTAGCCCATCTTTCAGGTTTACTTGCTTCCGAACTTGGACTTGATGTCAGACTTGCCAAACGCGCCGGACTCTTGCATGATATCGGTAAAGCGGTGGATCATGAGATGGAAGGATCTCATGTACAGCTTGGAGCTGATCTGTGCCGCAAGTATAAGGAAAACGCAGTTGTCATTAATGCCGTTGAATCACATCACGGCGATGTAGAAGCTACTTCACTTATTGCATGCATCGTTCAGGCAGCGGATACAATCTCCGCAGCCAGACCGGGAGCTCGTAGAGAGACTCTCGAGATTTACACCAGCCGTTTAAAGCAGCTGGAAGATATTTCCAACAATTTCAAAGGGGTAGAAAAGTCTTTTGCTATTCAGGCAGGACGAGAAGTTCGAGTTATGGTTGTCCCCGAGCAGATTTCAGATACCGATATGGTACTGCTTGCTCACGATATTTCTAAACAGATTGAGGCTGAAATGAAATATCCCGGACAGATTAAAGTTAACGTTATCCGCGAAAGTCGCGTGACAGATTACGCTAAATAAATCATAATTCCGGTTTCGAAAACATTACTTAAAGCAAAATAAATGCCATTACCGTCAGGTAGTGGCATTTTTTTGTTAAATATTGCCTATTGAAGGATTAGCGAACTTATTGTATTATAAGCAAGATGTATATTTGTATGATTGTATACAATGAGAGACAACAAGGATTGGAGATTTGTAATGAAAGCTTACAAAGAGATGACCAGAGAAGAACTGCTTACCCTGAAGGCCGAGCTTGAAAAGGCTTACGAGGATGCTAAGGGGAAGGGACTGAAACTTGATATGTCAAGAGGAAAGCCCAGCCCTGCACAGCTTGATCTTTCTAAAGGATTTCTTGATGCACTTTCATCCGAAGACACTTTAAAGGCGCAGGATGGTACTGATACGAGAAACTATGGTGTTCTCGACGGTATACCCGAAGCTAAAGAGCTTATGGCTGAGATTATGGACGTAAGCCCTGAATCTGTTATAGTCTGCGGAAATGCAAGTCTTAATATTATGTACGATACAGTGGCTAGATCTTTTACACACGGTGTTAACGGAAATACCCCCTGGTGCAAGCTTGATAAGGTTAAGTTCCTTTGCCCTGCTCCCGGATACGACAGACATTTCCGCATCACAGAGTTCTTCGGCGTGGAGATGATCACAGTACCCATGTCTCCCGAAGGCCCCGATATGGATATGGTTGAGAAGTATGTAAATAACGACGAATCCGTTAAGGGAATCTGGTGTGTGCCCAAGTACTCCAACCCTCAGGGATACAGCTACAGTGATGCGACTGTAAAGCGCTTCGCGGCTTTAAAGCCCGCTGCTAAGGACTTTAGGATCTTTTGGGACAATGCTTACGCTATTCACCATCTCTATGAGGAATCAGACAGGCAGGACAATATACTGAACATCCTTGATGAATGCGCTAAATGCGGCAATCCAAATATGGTATATGAATTTGCTTCGACTTCAAAGGTTACTTACGCCGGCGGAGGAATTTCTGCGGTTGCTTCATCTCCCGAGAATCTTGCGTGGATCAAGAAATCCATGACTGTTCAGACTATCGGGTATGATAAGGTAAACCAGCTCAGACACGTTAAGTTCTTTAAGAACTTTGACGGAGTAAAGAAGCATATGATGAAGCATGCCGAATCTATGAGACCTAAGTTCCTTGCCGTTGAAGGCGTTCTTGAGAAGGAACTCGGAGGACTCGGAATCGGTACATGGACAAATCCCAACGGCGGATACTTCATCTCATTTGATTCGCTTCCCGGATGCGCAAAGGCAATCGTTGCCAAGTGTAAAGAAGCCGGAGTTGTTCTCACCGGAGCGGGAGCTACTTTCCCCTATGGAAAGGATCCTGAGGACAGCAACATTCGAATCGCCCCTTCCTTCCCTTCACCGGAAGAGATGGCTCAGGCGACTGACCTCTTTGT
>JAFPRD010000190.1:0-2800 GCA_017401005.1 Lachnospiraceae bacterium | reverse complement strand
TTCCCGCCTGGAGGAAATATCTTCCGTCGGTCCAAAGGGCGGCTCCGTCCTTCCAGACAAGGAGATCGCCATTAGATCCGTTAAATCCTGAAAAATACTCTCTCGCTTTAAAGAAATCGCTGACATACTCCGAAGAATGATAATCGGCGGTAACGAAAAGATAATAATCGATACCTTCCGCCTTCATCGCGCTTCTAAGCGCAGCGAGTCTTTTGTTTATAACATCATTGTACATCTAAAAAAATCCTTCTTTCCTCCTGATTTTACTTTGATATAAGTCCCACAGCGCGGCTGGTTCCGACTCTGTCGCAGCCAAGCTCTATAAACTTCTCCAGGTCTTCAAGGGTTGATACGCCGCCGGCAGCCTTCATCTTTACATCCGGGCCGATGTGCTTTTTAAAGAGCTCAATATCTTCAAAGGTAGCTCCGCCGGTTCCAAATCCGGTTGAAGTCTTTATATAGTCCGCTCCGGCAGCGGTTACAGCCTTACACATCGCAATCTTTTCATCATCAGTAAGATAGCAGGTCTCGATGATGACCTTAAGCACCTTGCTTCCGCAGGCAGCCTTAAGAGCCTTTATCTCCTCCTCTACCTTATCGTAATCTCCGTTTTTCACATCGGAAATATTTACTACCATATCGATCTCGGAAGCACCGTCGGTTATCGCCTTTTTGGTCTCCGCAATCTTGCTTTCCGTAACGCTGTATCCCAAAGGGAATCCCACAACGGTACAGATATTAAGGGACGGATATTTGGAATGAACTCTTGCGATATAGCAGGGAGGAATGCACACACTTGCGCACTTAAACTCTACAGCTTCGTCGCAAAGCTTAACAATATCTTCCCATTTTGCAAAAGGCTTTAAAAGCGTATGGTCAACATGGGAAAGCATTTCTTCGTTTATCATATTAATCTTCCTTACTTAAGAAATCCTCTTACAACATCGGGCATCTCACTTATCTCGCAAACATGGTCGTGAATAACCGGAGCCGTTCTGATGTCTTCGATTGCCTGAGGGATCTTGACATTTGCAAGCTTTGAAAGCTCGTCGATAAGAGTAAAATCATCATACTGATCGTACTTTTTGTCGATGGCATTCATAACGCTTCTTGTAAACTTGAAGGGGCTTGCTGTTGATGCAATAACGGTTACGGCCTTATCGCCGGTCTTTTCCTCGTATTTGTGATATACGCTCGAAGCGACAGCGGTATGGGTATCCATAACATATCCGCAAGCCTTGTAAACTCTCGAGATCTCTTTAGCAGTCTCTTCCTCATCGGAAAATCCGCCGTAAAAGTCCTTAAGTCCCTTTCTCTCTTCGTCCGTAATAGAGTAGATACCCTTTGAAGAAAGATCCGCCATAAGAGCGCTGTTACGCTCGGGGTCGTTGCCCGCAATACGGTAGATAAGTCTCTCGAGGTTTGAAGAGATAAGGATATCCATCGAAGGTGAAGTAGTAAGATGGAACTCTCTGTTTCTGTCGTAATCTCCGCTCTCGAAGAAATCGTAGAGGACTTTGTTTGTATTTGATGCACAGATAAGCTTTGCAACAGGAAGTCCCATATTCTTGGCATAGAAAGCAGCCAGGATGTTTCCGAAGTTTCCGGTGGGAACTACAACATTGATTGCCTCGCCGTCCTTTATCTTGTCCTCTTTTAAAAGCTGCGCGTATGCGTATACGTAGTAAACGATCTGGGGTACAAGGCGTCCGATATTGATGGAGTTTGCCGAAGAGAACTGGAATCCCTTTCCTGCAAGTTCCTTCTCTAATTCCTTATCTCCGAACATCTTCTTAACGCCGGTCTGTGCATCGTCGAAGTTTCCTTTGATGCCGACAACAAGGGTATTCTTTCCCTTCTGGGTAACCATCTGCTTTTCCTGGATGGGGCTGACACCGCTCTTGGGATAGAAAACGATTATCCTTGTACCCTCAACATCCGCAAAGCCTGCAAGAGCAGCCTTACCGGTATCTCCGCTGGTTGCGGTAAGGATAACGATCTCGTTTTTGATGTTATTCTTTCTGGCAGATGTGATCATAAGGTGAGGAAGGATTGAAAGAGCCATATCCTTAAAGGCGATGGTTGCGCCGTGGAAAAGCTCTAAGTAGTAAGCACCTTCCGCGTATGCCAAAGGAGCGATGACCTCGGTATCAAACTTTGAATCGTAAGCTCTGTTAATACAGGTTTTAAGCTCATCCTCGGTAAAGTCTGTAAGGAAAAGCTTCATTACCTCGTAAGCTAC
Source organism: Lachnospiraceae bacterium (assembly GCA_017401005.1). Lineage (GTDB taxonomy): Bacteria > Bacillota > Clostridia > Lachnospirales > Lachnospiraceae > AC2028. The sequence goes on along the minus strand of JAFPRD010000190.1, from coordinate 558 downwards.
CTGCTGGTAAGTCATCTCTGAAAGTTCCTTGAGGCTCTTATCGAGCGCAGGAATCTTCTCGGGAACAAAAAGTCCTCCGTCTTCCGCAAGTCCTTTTAAGATTGCCTGTGATGCAGTAACTTTTCCGCCGTGTCCTCTTGTGCTGCTGTACATGATTTCCATAATCGTTTACTCCTAAAAATATATTTAACCAACGGTTAATGATTACAATTTGAACAAAGTTCCGATGATTCCTCTTCCGAGAGAAGCTCCCACGTTTCCGCCAAGAGTCTTTCCGAAGGATCCGCCTGCGCTTCCGAGGCTCTTTCCAAGCTGGCGTCCTAAGGTTCCCGCTGTGGATGAAGCTACTCCCTTTGCCGCGCTCTTAAGAGCTTTCTGCTTTGCGGCCTTTGCTTTTTCCGCTTCCTTTGCGGCGGCAAGCTCTGCCTTTTCTATTGCCTTTTGCTCCGCAAGGGCTGCCTTTTCCGCTGCTTTTTCTTCGGCAATACGCGCTTTTTCAGCTTCCTTTTCCTCGGCAATACGTGCCTTTTCGGCTTCAGCCGCCTCAGCAAGTTCTAC
>JAFPRD010000189.1:0-10759 GCA_017401005.1 Lachnospiraceae bacterium | reverse complement strand
TCATCGTCATCGTCATCATCATCGTGGTGGTGTCCACAGCTGCAAACTCCGTTTTCATCGTACTCGTGATGATGATGATGGTGATGATGCTCGGGTTCAGCCTTAGCCTTCTCCATCATCTCAGCAAGAAGATCGTCAATCTTATCAGCTCCCTCGATAGTAGCAAGGATGTCCTTTCCGTCAAGCTCCTCGATAGGAGTGGTGATGATAGTAGCCTGAGAATTGTGCTCACGGATAAGAGCTACCGCCTCAGCGATTTTTTCTGCAGAAGCCTTATCGGTACGGCTTAAGATGATTGTTCCTGCGTAAGCAATCTGGTTGATAAAGAACTCACCGAAGTTCTTGATATACATTTTTGCCTTTGTTGCATCAACTACTGCCACAGCGCTGTTGATCTCAACATTAAGATCACCGGCAGTCTTTTCGATTGCCTTTAAGACATCTGAAAGCTTACCTACTCCTGAAGGCTCGATAAGGATTCTTTCGGGTGCATATGTAGAAATAACCTCCTTAAGAGAGGTTCCAAAATCACCCACAAGCGAACAACAGATACATCCGGAGTTCATCTCCTTGATTTCGATACCGGACTCCTGTAAGAAGCCTCCGTCGATTCCTATCTCACCGAATTCATTCTCAATAAGTACAGTCTTGCTTCCGTTAAGAGCGTCGGCAAGAAGCTTTTTAATAAGTGTGGTTTTACCTGCTCCGAGGAAACCTGATACAACGTCAATCTTAGTCATTTAAATCGCCTCTTTCTTTAAAACGTGCCGCCTTAGCTTAGGTTAGCGGCATCAAACTATTTTTAGTCCCATTTGATGAATATTTTACCACTCTTTTACCCTTTTGGCTATTAAATAACTATAAACTCAAAAAAACGCCCCGCGGTTTCCCACGGGGCGCTCGGCAGAACTGTAAGCCGGGTTATGTCCAAGAGCCGAGGCTCTCTGGGTGATCATCTATCTAGTACGACCGTTGCCGGCCGCATCAAGCGATCTACCTGAAGGATGGGCGGGCAGCCCTTAGCCCTTCTGCTTGATCTTGCTTCGAATGGAGTTTACACGGCCTGTATGTTACCACACAGCCGGTGGTCTCTTACACCACCTTTTCACCCTTGCCTATTGCTATAGGCGGTTATTTTCTGTTGCACTGGTCTGGGAGTCACCTCCACCGGACGTTATCCGGCATCCTGCCCTGCGAAGCCCGGACTTTCCTCACCTGTCTTGCGACAGCCGCGATCACCTGTTCTGCGTACAATCAATTATTATAATTACCTGACTTTGAAATTGTCAAGGCGAAGTCATTCCCGTTATATATTTGATTCAAATCCGATCAAAATAAACTTATGACTTTTTGTTCTTAACGATTATATGTGTAATAGCTATGGCCGCTCCGGCGCAGATAGCTACAATTCCAAGGATAAGAACAACTATTGGCCATGAACCAAAGCCGGTGCCCTCTACCGAAGCAATTTCTTCAGCCTCTTTTGTTTCTTGAGACTCTGTCTGCACCTCGAGCTCTTCCACCAAAACCTCTTCGTCGTTTACAGCCTCTTCTTTTTCGGAAACTTCCTCTTTCACATCCTCTTTTTCATCTTTGGATGTATCTTCCTTAGCAGTCTCATCAGCCTTGGCATCCTCCTTTTCACCCGCGTTTAAAACAGGCTCGGGAGAGTTTCCGGCATGCTTTCCGAGGCTGATCCCGTTTGCCCCTAAGGCAACCTTATGGTCAAGGCTTATAAACTTTCCGTCCTTTGTCTGCCAGAGAACCGGCTTTACAAGAGCGTACTTTTCCTCGTCCCAGGTCTTGAAATCATCCTTTACAAGACCGCCCGTATCTCCGGAATTGGCATTGAAACACCAGAAAGTGTGATGGATATTTTCCTTTCCGATAAGGTCTCTGATATACTCCATCCACTTAAGGTTATTGCCCTGCATAAATCCGCCCCACTCACCGATAAGGATCGGAGCAATACCGTCTTCTTTAATATATAGCCAGTAGGGATGCCATACGTCCTTATAGAGGGAATCGTAAGTAAAGTCTCCCTTAAACCAGGGCTGTTCATATACAAGAGGGCCGTAATCATGGGGCGAATATACAATCTGTTTATTGCGCTCCTTGTCACCGAAATCAATAGGGTAATCCTTAACGGCCATAAGGTTTCCGCCCCACCAGGTATTGTAGTAACTTCCCTCGTCGGTCTTGGTAAAATTGTTGCTCTTTAGGTCCGTGGGATAAATCTGGATTCCCTCGATCACAATAAGTGCATGGGGATTGATGTCAAGAATGGCATTTCCGGCTTTTTCCGCAACTCTCTTCCAGTTGTTCTTGTCATCGGAATCGTTCCAGATGGCATGGGGCGTTTCACTCGCCTTTCCGTGGGGCTCATTCTTAAGATCGTAAGCAACCAGCGTATCAAAATTTTTGTATCTGTCAGCCAGCCATTTAAGGCTTTCAATATACTGATCCTCGGAAATCTTATCCGTATACCAGACAGGATGGTTATGTCCGGACGCATCGGTATTTGCCGAATGGATATCAACCATCACCTTGATTCCGTACTTTTCGCAAAGAGTCAGTACATAGTCAAATATCTCAAGAGAATTAAGCGAATTAAGATTGGCGTTATATGCGTGATTGTAATTCGCTGTAGGATACTCTCCCTTTTTCCACTGAAGGAGAAGCTCCGCAGACATGGGCACTCTCAGTAAGTTGAATCCATGGTCCGCGATGGCTTTGAGAGAGGAATCAAGTTCTGCATTCCAGAGGCCATCAAAAAGGTTTGTACCGGTATTGTAGCCGAACCAGTTTACTCCCGTAAGCCAAACCACATTACCGTTCATATCGACAATTTTCTCACCATCGGTTGTAAGCCAGTCATCTCCCGCTGTACCGTAGGTACTAACCGCCGGTGATTTGAAATCCGGTCTTTCTTCAGACTGCGCGCCGCCTCCGCCGTTTCCGGAATTATTGTTGTTATTGTTATCCGCGCTGCCCACGGGAGCAGAGTATGTTCCCGAGCCCTTTACGCTTTCAACCTTGGCTGAACTTAGATTTGATCCTTCAACCTGAATTCCAACATTTGAATTAAAGCCCCAGCTGTTGGCGCCGTCAGCTCTTACTACAGCCGTAACCTTTTTCCCGCTTACGGTATAGGAATCAAATCCCCAGCCGGAAGCGGATGTCACATCACCGTCAAAGCTTACAACCACGGTAATTGTCATATAGCCGTCACAGCCGGAAAGGTCAAAGCTTATCTGTCCTCCCGCCCCCCAGGCATTTACCGATTCGTTCGAGGCCTTCGGATTCTCCGCAGCATTTGCGAATAGTCCAAATATACCCGTTCCGGTAAAAAATAAAAGAATCGCAAGACAAAACGGAACAAATTTTTGAAACATATCTTTAGAAATCATTTTTCTCAGACAGTACATCTCTCGCTCCTTATTTTCAAACGACTTAAGATCAAACTCTGAAGCAGCTTCCGCCTACAAACTCTCTGCAGATTGAGTTGTTCGGTAAGAATTCACTGGGCACGCTTAAGAAATAGTCCAGGAATTTCAGAAGCCTTTTGGCCTCGTAATATGCTGGAGCACCCTTTTCTATCTGGAAAAGAAGCGGCTCTGCGAAAGGCTTTAAGCAGGCAAGTTCATAGATAAGAACCGAATTGAACATCGCATCCGCTTCCTCCTGGAAGGGGAAGATATTCTCCTCTTCTCCGCGGCGTACGGAAGGCCACATTCCGATTGTTCTTGCGGCATCCGCTCCGCGGGTTCTCGCGTCACGAACCATTCTTCTAAGAAGTCTTGCGTCCGTGGTAGGGATACGGTTATGTTCGTCAATATTGATGGACGTAAGGGCGCTGATATAGATCTTGAACTTGCTCTCATCGGGAAGCGCGTAGCTCATCTTTGGATTGAGCCCGTGAATTCCCTCAATAACAAGTACATCTTCAGGTCCTAACTGCAAGTATCTTCCGTTGTACTCACGGCGTCCTATCTTGAAGTTAAAGTCGGGCATTTCAACCCTCTCTCCCGCAAGGAGCTTAGTCATATCCTCATTAAACTTCTTTGTATCTATCGCCTCGATGCACTCGAAATTATAATTTCCGTTTTCATCAAGAGGGGTATCTTCGCGGTTTACAAAATAATCATCTACAGCGATCGGATGAGGGGTAAGTCCCAAAGTACGGAGCTGGATGGAAAGTCTGTGTGAAAAGCTGGTCTTTCCGGATGAAGAAGGTCCCGCGATCATAACAAACTTAACACCGCCGCGGTCAACGATCTCCCTGGCGATCTCGCTTATTCTCCTCTCCTGCTCAGCCTCCTGAACAAGGATAAGATCATTCATCTGATTCTTGCAGATCCAGCTGTTAAGGTCACCGACGTTTGCGATACCTACCTGGCTGTACCATTTTGCTGTCTCCATGAAGGTATCGTAAAGCTTTCTTCTCTCTTCAAAAGGTTTAACCTCGGTAGGATTATTTTTTGAAGGAAGTATCAGCATAAATCCTTCGCCGTAGCTTATAAAATCAAAATATTTAACGTAGGATACATTCGGAAGCATGTATCCGTAGTAATAATCGTAATATCCGTCTATTTCGTACACATTAACCTGTGATGTGCGGCGGAATCTGAAAAGCTCGTTTTTATCGGTCATTCCGTGGCGTTCAAATAAATCCATGGCCTCGTCAAGGGGATAGGTTGCCTTATACACGGGAGTTCCGTAGCTGACAAGTTCAAGCATCCTCTTTTTGATATCGGCAGCGGCTTTCTCGCTTACCGTAACGCCCTCTCCGGCGCGTATAAAGATGCCGTTTGCGATGGTAAAATCTACTCTTGAGGTATTTGCGGCTTTTTCGCCGAAAACATCATAAATCGCTTTTATCGCAAGCATTGTGGCTGTTCTTGTATATGTAAGATGTCCCACATCATCTTTGAATGTGAAAAATCCGACTTCACCGTTTTTATTTACTCTCTTAAAGAGTTCTCTAATCTTTCCGTTAATTGAAACCGCAGCGATAGGTGAGTCAAACTTATCCTGCACCATTCCGGCAACATCTTCCCATGTTGTGCCCTTCTCAACTTCGATTTCCTTACCCATTACTTTTAATCTGTACATAAAACACCTCCTATTTTTTAAAAAGTGTATTAAGTTCAAGTGCAAGTTCAGCCATGGACAGCTTCTTTTTCAATTCCTCAAGCTTTTCAAAGTCAGGCTTTTTGGCTCCGGAGATCTTTTCAATGCTCTCCGTCCACTCAAAGATCACATGACCAAGGTATTTCTTCATATTTTCGTCATTGGTTATAAGATCAAGTCCAAACAGCTCATCAAGGCCTTCGGTAAACCCGGCAAACTCCGGTCCTGCTCCGCTTTCTTTAAGCTTTTCCAAAAGCTTTTTGCGACCGCCGTTTTTCTTAAAATACTCGTCAGCTATCTCCTCTTTTGAAGTAAGGAGCATAGCAAAATAGTATTTATCTTCTTCGGTCATAAGCTTATTGGCAAGGAGCGTAAAGCCATTTTCCACAAAGAAACGGCGCATCTCGGGAATCTCGCTTTGCGCCTGGATGAGAAGAAAATCAGCGTTCTTCGCTTTTACGAGATCGTCAAGAATGATCCCGGCGATAGTCCTCATCCCCATTCCCGCGATAACTATAGCGTCAGCTTCGTCCTCGGAAAGCTTATTAAGCCCGGGAGAAAGCCTTATATCGATCTGCTTAGTAAGCCCTGCTTTTTCGATATTCTTTTTGGCAAATTCCAAAGGTCCCGCCTTTATGTCACATGCTACGGCACTTTTTGCGATGCCTCTCTGGACCAGAGATATGGAAATATATCCGTGGTCGCATCCTATATCCGCAACCTTCTCGCAACATGGCAAAAGGGAAACTATTCCCTCGAGCCTCGGTGAAAGCTTTGGAGTAAATGTTTTTTTCATAGTAAATCCCGCCCGGTATTACTCAAGATAATCCTTAAGCTGCTTGCTGCGGCTGGGGTGACGAAGCTTTCTTAATGCCTTTGCCTCGATCTGACGGATACGCTCACGGGTAACGTTAAACTCCTTACCAACTTCCTCGAGAGTTCTTGCCTTACCGTCATCGAGACCGAATCTTAATCTGAGAACCTTCTGCTCTCTCTCTGCAAGGGTGTCGAGGACCTTGTTAAGCTGCTCTCTTAAAAGGGTAGCTGTAGCTGCATCAGCGGGAGCGGGTACGTTATCGTCCTGGATGAAATCTCCAAGATGGCTGTCTTCCTCCTCACCGATAGGAGTCTCAAGAGATACGGGCTCCTGTGAGATCTTAAGGATTTCTCTTACTCTCTCAACAGGGATGTTCATCTCCTCAGCAATCTCTTCGGGCATAGGCTCACGTCCCTTTTCCTGAAGAAGCTGACGGCTTACTCTGATAAGCTTGTTGATGGTCTCAACCATGTGAACGGGGATACGGATGGTACGAGCCTGGTCAGCGATAGCACGGGTAATAGCCTGTCTGATCCACCAGGTAGCGTATGTGGAAAACTTATATCCCTTTGTATAATCGAACTTTTCAACGGCCTTGATAAGTCCAAGGTTTCCTTCCTGGATAAGGTCAAGGAAAAGCATTCCTCTTCCTACATATCTTTTGGCGATGCTGACAACGAGACGAAGGTTTGCCTCCGCAAGACGCTTTTTAGCGGCCTCACCGGCATCGATGTCCTTCTGCATTTCGGCGATTTCCTTCGCAAGCTTTGTTGCCTTTTTAGACTTCTTGTCCTCTATCTCTTCGTATTTAGCCTTAGCTTCATCGATGTTTGCGATAGCGGCATCACCTGCTTCCATTTTCTTTGCAAGCTCGATCTCCTCGTCTGCTGTAAGAAGGGGTACCTTACCGATTTCCTTAAGATACATCTTAACGGGGTCTTCCGTGCTGATTCCGTCGGGAACTGAAAGATCGATATTTTCGATATCAACTTCCTCAACCTCTGACATGATGATATCATCGTCGGGAACATCATCCATATCGGGATCGTCATCAATACTGATATCGAGGTCAAAGTTTAAATCTTCCTCGGTAGGTTCCTCTACTGTAGCAAGCACCTCGATTCCAACAGCCTCAAAATACTCCTCGATCTTGTCTCTGCTCTCCTCGTCAAGTTCCATATCGGCAAAAGCATCGTCAATTTCCTTTTGCTCGATAACGTTTTTCTTTTTGTTGGCAAGTGCCTGAAGCTCCTGTAATTTCGCTTCAAATTTCTGCATCATGTTTTCGTCCATTTTTTCTCCTTTGTCCGGCTATCCGGGCTCTACACAAGGCTTACGCCCTTTTGTTTAAGTGATTCAAGCTCTTTTTTCAGTTTGATGGAATCCATCATCTTCGACATATCGTTTCCGATATTTTCCGAGAAGAAATTGTAGCTGTTTTCCTTAACTCTTATTATGATGTCGGAAAAAGCCCGTTTTCTCTCTTCTTCCGAGGTGATCTCCGGCATCTTCGCCTGGAAGATATTTGCCACAAGATTCTTTTCCTCTTCCTCGAAACTATCGATGACCGCAGGGGGATCGAGGCAGTCATTTTCTATATCTGAAAAGACCCTCTCCGCCACCTTGCGATATATCTCGTCAGTAAAATCCTCTATACCGATATACTTCTTTATCTTCGGGAGCATAGCAGGCTCGTCTGTAAGCCATGTAAGGAGCATAGATTCCGCAACCTTTCCGCTATCTTCCTGTAGTGCCTTGTTTGGTACCGCCTGCTTGGGCTTTTGGTAAACCGGCGTCGCCAGCTTAGCGCTCGCGAACTCCGTAACAAGGTTTCTCATATTGTCGGTATTGATCCCGTACCGCTCACAGATTGCCTGTAAGTAGTTTTCTCTCTCCAAAGGCTCCGGGAAATTCTCACAAAGCTTCACCGCAATAGCCTTATAAAACTGGGTTCTTTGCTCCGGATCCGACTGGTTGTAATCCCCCTCTATCGTCCTTATAAGGAAATAAAAGCTGTTTTCCGCCTCGTCAATACGCTTTTGGAAAGCTTCACTTCCGTAGGCCTTGATAAATTCGTCCGGGTCCTTTGCAGGGCGCATATCGATAACCCTTCCGGATATATCTGCACTCTTTAATATATCTATGGCTCGAAGAGCGGCCTTAACACCGGGACCGTCACTGTCGTACGCCAAAAATACCTTTTTCGTATATCTCGATAAGAGATTTGCCTGCTCCTGGGTAAAGGCTGTTCCAAGGGAAGCAACCGCCTGTGAAAAGCCTGCCTGGTGCATAGCAATAACATCCATATATCCTTCACAAAGGATGAAATTACCCGCCCTTGAATTTCTTGCAAAAACAAAACCGTAAAGATTTCGTCTCTTATCGAATATGTCTGTTTCCGGGGAGTTTAAATACTTAGGCTTTGCATCGCCCAAGACTCTTCCGCCGAAGCCTATTACCCGATGGTTAGCATCCATTATCGGGTACATGACTCTGTTCCAAAAAGGAGATGAAAGGCCGTTTTTCTCGGAAACACTTGCTATTCCGGAGTCACGTATCTCTTCATCCGAAAAGCCCTTTTTCCTAAGGACATCCACAACCTCCCGTCCGTTTACTCCCGCAAATCCGAGGCCGAATTTGTTGATAGTATCGTCCGAGAGCCCTCTGTCCTTAAAATACTTCATCCCCCTCTCACCGTGGGGACTTCGAAGGCATCTGTAAAAGAAAGTAGCGGCTTCCTTATTAACCTCAAGGAGCCTAAGCTTTTTATCGCTCTTTCTTTTCTCCTCCGCGGAGACAGATACCTCCGGAAGCTTTATTCCGGATCTGTCCGCAAGAAGCTTGACGGCTTCGACAAATGTGATATTTTCATATTTCATTACAAAAGTGATCACGTTGCCGGCTTCACCGCAGGCGAAGCATTTGTATATCTGCTTGCTCCTGCTTACCGAAAAAGACGGCGAATGGTCATTGTGGAAGGGACATATCCCTACATAATTGGCTCCCTTTTTGGTAAGACTGATATATGAGCCTACAACATCCACAATATCGCTGCTTTGGCGTACCTGCGCGACCAGTTCATCGCTGTAATACATCTATAACCCTCTAAATTTAAAGCCAAGGCTTACCGGCCTTTAATACTCCCAGCTCTTTGGTACAAAAATCTCGTCAAATATATCGATGGCGTAGCGATCGCTCATAGAGGCCACATAATCACAGGCTACCCTGGCTCTTTCCTCGCCATTATTCATCAGATCGATATACTGCCTCGGAAGCTTTTCGGGATGAGTAAAGTAATAATCATACAGTCTCTCAACCAGCTCCTCAGCCTTGCTCTCTTCGGACTTGGCGATAGGGTTTGTATAGACATTCTCAAACATAAACTTTCGAATATCCTTCATTGCGCCCCCGACCTCATCCGACATAATGATATCGTCTTTATCCATACTGTTTGTAATAATGTCATGGATAAGGGTATCTAATCTGGCACCGGGAGTAGAACCAAGAACCTTTCTTATCTCGAGAGGTACATCCATCTCCGTAAGGATTCCGGCTCTTACCGCATCATCCATATCATGATGTATGTACGCAATCTTATCGGAGAACCTGACAACTCTTCCCTCTAAGGTAGAGGGCATTCCGCTTGTCTGGTGGTTAAGTATTCCGTCTCTTGTCTCCCAGGTAAGGTTAAGACCCGCTCCGTCCTTTTCAAGAATTTCTACGGTCCTTACGCTTTGAACGTTATGCTCAAAGCCTAAGGGGCAGACTCTGTCAAGAGCTCTCTCACCGGCATGTCCGAAAGGGGTATGTCCAAGATCGTGTCCAAGGGCGATAGCCTCGGTAAGATCTTCGTTAAGCCTTAAAGCCTTAGCAATCGTTCTCGCGTTTTGAGAAACCTCAAGAGTATGGGTAAGTCTTGTCCTGTAATGGTCACCTTCGGGAGCAAGAAAAACCTGGGTCTTGTCCTTAAGCCTTCTGAATGCTTTACAATGGATTATCCTGTCCCGGTCTCTTTGATAGACCGGTCTTATATCGCACTGCGGCTCCGCTTTGTCGCGCCCTTTTGATTCGCAGCTGAGCGCAGCGTACTTACTGAGATACTCTTTTTCCCTTTGTTCCAAACTCTCCCTTATAGTCATCTTAACCCTCCATACCGAAAAACAAACCATATGGTCAGTCACATTTACATTATTCTGCGTCCGATAACGATTTCCTTTTTTTATTTTCGAAATTTTTTTAATTTTTTTAGTTTTTTTAGACAAATGGTGCAATCTGCTTGACTTTTTCAGTTTAAAGCGTTATGCTTTAAAGCGCTACAGTGCTAAAATCTCACGGAGGAACCATCATGATCATTAAAATTTTGATGCTTGTACTTTTCTTTGCGGTAATGCTGACCATAGGCTTCATCTGCCGTAAAAACGCCACCGATGTAAACGGCTTTGTCCTTGGCGGACGTTCAGTCGGCCCCTGGGTTTCAGCTTTCGCCTTCGGTACTTCATATTTTTCCGCGGTAGTATTCGTAGGATACGCCGGACAGTTCGGTTGGAAATACGGTATCGCTACGACCTGGGTCGGAATCGGAAACGCTCTTATCGGATCCTTCCTCGCCTGGAGAATCCTGGGACGCCGCACGAGGATCATGACTCAGCATCTTAACTCAGCGACAATGCCTCAGTTTTTTGAATCTCGTTTCGGAAGCCCGGCTTTAAAGATTGTTGCTTCCATAATCACATTTATTTTCCTTATCCCTTATACAGCTTCGCTTTATAACGGTCTTTCGAGACTCTTCGGAATGGCTTTTAATATTGA
>JAFPRD010000188.1:0-2716 GCA_017401005.1 Lachnospiraceae bacterium | reverse complement strand
GGGATCACGATAGTAAACGGGGTTTTTGAATGGTCGACTTCGGCATGAAAATACTTTTTGTCGAGCCATTTTTGATAGAGTCTGTCCTCTATCCCTTTGGGATCATAAGTTTTTGCGAGTTCCTTTGCCATGATTTTTTCTCCTTTCATGTTGGCAGGAGCAGTGCTTGGGACGTTTTTTGTAAACAAAAAACCCTTCGCACTCCTCCCAGAATGCAAAGGGCGTAGAATACGCGGTACCACCTTTGTTCGCAGAAAGATTTTCCCTCTCGCAAAAGGGCTTTCTGCCTCATTACACCGTTTCGTGGATTGACGGGTGGGCTACACAGACCGATTCTATTATTAAGCTTATTAAGCTTTGATCATTGGAACAGTTCCAAGATATCGATCCTTCACCGACCGGCTCGGAAGCTACCTTCTGGGATCCTGCCCGGGGAAACTCTCAGCATTGCTTATGCAATTTTGCTTAAGCGGTGTCTCCTTCTCTGGCGGGTGGTGTCACATACTCCTCTTCGTCACAGCCTTGTTTCGTTTTCAATTAGAATTATCTTAGGTTACACTGAATTGTTTGTCAAGACGGTTTTGATAATTTGGTAATTCGTGATATACTTCTTTCGATGGGTCTCGCAAGTTAAAGAACCCGTCATTTTATTTCCCGCACTACTTTACTTACGAGGTTTTACTATGCATATAGCGATTTGCGACGATAATATAGCCGACAGAAAACAGACCGAGCGCCTTATGAAGCGCGAGGCGGACAGAATGATCTCCATGGGCGATACCATGTATATTGATTCTTTCGGAAACAGCGAAGCCCTGCTTAAGACTCCCATGCAGTACGATGCTTTCCTTATAGATATAAGAAATACCGAAGGCGTTACAAGCGCAGATGTTCTCTTTGCCCTTCGCAGCAAAGGCGTTTCCGCCCCTATCTGCATAATCTATCCGAGGCAGGACGAATCCTTCTTTGACAGAAAAGAGCAGGACATCAAGTACCCTTCCGAGACCCTCTTTTTGGGCAAGCCCCTAAGACCTGCCGAGCTTCACGAGACGATCCTGAAGTTAAAAAGACTCGCACTGAATCTGTCTCCTTCAATTGAGCTTCGCGGAGAATTCGAGACGAACTATGTCTCCGAGGACGAGATAATAAGCGTCTCCCAATACGGAATAAAGGCGAAGGTCACCCTTACGGAAAACAGGGAAAAGATCATTAGCGGCGACGCCTACACCCTTTTTATGGAAATAACAAAAGAGCATGATATGTTCGTCATGCCCTCTTTGAATACTGTTATTAATTTGGATTATGTGGATCACATCCGCTTCGGAACCATTTATCTTACAAACGGTCAAAAGTTCAGATGCCACAGAAAAGTTCTTGCTTACGTTAAGCACTATCTCTCGGGCTCTGCCGCCGACTAAACGGTTACGATAACGCCGCCGTCGTTGGCGTATGTGGAATTAAGTCCCGCGGTATCAAGGATGATAACCTCGTAGAAACTGTCCTTTGCAAGAATGAGGTTCTTTACCATCTCAGCCTTATCCGGCGCGTTGCAGTGAGAGATCATAAGGCACTTACACTCTTTATCTTCAACCTCGTTATGTATTACATCGGCCAACTTTCCGAAGGCTTTCTTAACTCCGATTGCCTGTGCCTTTTGAACGATCATACCGTGATCTCCTGCCATAAGAGGCTTGATATTTAAGGTAGAGGCGATTATCGCCTTGATTCCGGAGAGTCTTCCGTTTTTCCTTAAGGTCTCGAGATTATCAAGCACAAAAAGCGTATGCTGCTGATCTCTGAAGGCTTCTACGAACTCAACGATTTTCTCGAAAGAATATCCCTTTTCCTCCAGCTTAACGATCAGTGAAAAAATCTGCGTCTCACCAACGCTTGTTGATTCGGAGTCAAATACATGGATCTTTTTCTCACCGTACTTTTCATGATACAGATTCTTGGCAAGGCAGGCGCTGTTATAGCTTCCCGATAATTTTGAAGAGATAGTTATGCAGTATACTCTCTCCGCATCGGTCTTAAAGCTTTCTCTGTAGCTTTCGGGGGAAGGGCAGGCGCTCTTGGGACACTCGGGGCAGTCAGCAACCTTCTTAAGGAAAGATTTCTGGTCAAAGGTCTCGTCATCTATGATAGTCTCATCGCCCACATAAAGTATCATGGGAATGTGCATAAATCTGGAATCCTTATCAAATCCTGCCGGGAATTCGCAGCAGCTGTCTGTAACAATCTTGTAGTTTCTGTTTTTAAAGTTCTCGGGGCTGTCCATCTTCATCCCGTCGGCGTTTAATTCTTTAAGTACCTCGATAATATTCATCAGTTTCCTCCAACGTAGTTTTGATTACTACATACGCAAAAGATTTTACCACAGCCAACGCTGTGTCGTAAACCATAAGCCCTAAAACATTATACTTTTTTTAGAAATATACTTAAAATCTATGCAGTTTATATGTTAAACTAATCCTTGTGTGGCAAGACCACCCTACATTAGAAGACCAAAAAGGAGTCCGGAAGGTGCTGGCATTAAAAGTTAATGATGTAAACAATTTTATGAAGGGGTTTGTGGCGGGGAATCTTTTTGACCCTTTTCTTATGATAGACGGACAGCTAAATACCGCTGTAAGCTATACCTTCGACGGCCGGATAAACAAAGAGTTTTATGCATCGGATTTCGATTCCGGCTTAAGCCATAGCGATATGCCGCCTT
>JAFPRD010000187.1:0-4446 GCA_017401005.1 Lachnospiraceae bacterium | reverse complement strand
ATTTCTTCATTAGACCTTTTAAGCCATGTTGGCGGTATGCTCTCCGAAGAAGGATACGTTGTGGGAAATATTGACGCTACAATAATCGCCCAGGCCCCCAAGATGCGTCCTTATATAGACGAGATGAGAAAGAATATCGCAGATACGCTTTCTATCGATATGGATCAGGTAAATGTAAAAGCTACGACCGAGGAGGGATTAGGCTTTACCGGAAGCGGTGAGGGGATCGCTTCTTCGGCAGTCTGTCTTTTGGAAAATGTGATGGACTATTCAAAACTGAGCGCCGTATACGGATCGGCGGGAGGCTGTCCCGGCTGTAGCGGCTGTTCCAACCGTGAATAGAAAACAAAGACAGCAAAATAAACCCATGGAGATAAAAAAATGTATATATACAATTCACTTACAAAAAAAGTAGAGGAGTTTGTACCTCACACACCCGGAAAGGTTGCAATGTATACCTGCGGCCCTACCGTATACCATTTTGCACATATCGGAAACTTAAGAAGCTATATTATGGAGGATGTACTTGAAAAGACCCTCCGCTACAACGGCTTTGACGTTAAGCGTGTTATGAACATCACAGACGTAGGACACCTTTCTTCAGATGCCGACAGCGGTGAGGACAAGATGCTTAAGGGCGCAAAGAGAGAGCACAAATCCGTTATGGAGATTGCAAAGTACTATACGGATGCTTTTATGAGCGACTGCGCAAAACTAAACATCAAGACTCCCGATGTTGTTGAGCCCGCCACAAACTGCATCCCCGAGTTTATAAATATGATCGAAGTGCTCCTTGAAAAAGGATACGCTTACAAAGCAGGAGAGAATATCTACTTCGATACATCAAAGCTTGAGACCTACTATGTTTTCGGAAATCAGTCAAGCGACGATCTTAAGATCGGTGTAAGAGACGATGTTACCGAAGATACAAATAAGCGCAATAAAAATGACTTTGTTCTCTGGTTTACCAAGTCTAAATTTGAAGACCAGGCTCTTAAGTGGGACAGCCCCTGGGGCGTCGGATATCCCGGATGGCATATCGAGTGCTCCTGCATCGGTATGAAGCACCTCGGAGAGTATATGGATATCCACTGCGGCGGAGTTGACAATATGTTCCCTCACCACACAAACGAGATCGCACAAAGCGAAGCTTTTTCGGGACATAAATGGTGCAAATACTGGTTCCATGTTCATCATCTTAACGACGAAAGCGGTAAGATGAGTAAGAGTAAGGGAGAGTTCCTTACTGTTTCATTACTCGAGGAAAAGGGATACGACCCTATAGCTTACAGATTCTTTGCCCTTTTGTCACATTACCGTAAGCCCCTTACTTTCTCTTACGATGCTCTTGACCAGGCTACCGCTACCTACAAGAAGCTTAAGAACAAGGTTCTTTCAATTCCCGAAGAGGGAGAAGTAGACGAGAGCAAGGTGGAAGAATGGCACAAAAACTTTGCTGAAACCGTTGGAAACGATGTCAATACATCTATGGGAATTACTCTTCTTTACGATGTCCTTAAATCAGATCTTAACGGAAATACCAAGAGAGCGATCATCGATGACTTTGATTATGTTTTAAGTCTTGACCTTTTAAAGGCTGATGAAGCTTCTGAGGGCGGAGAGGAGGACGAACTTACCGCCTACGTTGAAGCCAAGATCGAAGAGAGAAAGCAGGCTAAGAAGGCTAAGGATTTCGAGAAGGCCGATGCTATCAGAAATGAACTCTTATCTAAGGGAATCGTTATCGAGGATACCAGAGAGGGCGTTAAGTGGAAGAGACAGTAACACTTCTTAAACAGGTAAAAGACGCATTCGCATGCGGGGATAAGGATATAAATGCTTACTCCCCGCTTGCTTTGGCTTATATAGGCGATGACGTATACGATACCATCGTAAGGACTCTTGTTGTCGAAAGAGCAAACAGACCGGCCAATGAGCTAAACAAAGAGGCTGTCAAATACGTTAAAGCGCAGGCGCAGTCTAAGGCTATTGTTCATATCCTGAAGGCGGGAGATTTTTTAAGCGAAGAGGAACAGGAAATCTACAAAAGAGGCAGAAATGCAAAGTCCGCTACCTCCGCCAAAAACGCGGATATACAGGATTATCGTAAGGCAACGGGTTTCGAGGCGCTTATAGGATATCTGTATCTTACGGGAAGGCAGCAAAGAGTCGTTGAGATCGCGAAGTGCGCGATAGAGTATTTAGACAGTGAGGAAAGCTAAATGGGTTATCAGGAATTTAAAATAGAAGGGCGTAATGCTGTTATCGAGGCGCTTCGAAGCGGCAAGCCTATAGACAAGATCTATATTCTTGACGGATGTCAGGACGGCCCTGTTAATACAATTAAGAAAGAAGCGAAAAAGGGCGACACAATCCTTAAATTTGTTTCCAAAGAGATACTTGACCGTATGTCGGAAACCGGAAAGCACCAGGGCGTTATCGCTGAGTGCGCCGCATATGAATACAGCGAGGTTAAGGATATTCTCGAGAATGCGAGAAAAAAGGGGGAGGATCCTTTTATCTTTTTACTTGATAATATCGAGGATCCCCATAATCTCGGAGCAATAATAAGGACTGCTAATCTTGCGGGAGCCCACGGCGTTATCATCCCCAAGAACCGTGCGGCGGGACTTACGGCTACCGTAGCAAGAACAAGCGCCGGAGCGCTTAATTACACTCCCGTTGCGAAGGTTACAAACCTTTCAAAGACCATTGAAGACCTTAAAAAGGAAGGCCTTTGGTTTGTCTGCGCCGATATGGGCGGAACCGAGATGTACAAGCTTAATCTAAAGGGACCCATCGGCCTTGTTATCGGAAACGAAGGCGAGGGAGTCGGAAGACTCGTTAAAGAAAAGTGCGATATGGTGGCTTCAATTCCTATGAAGGGAGATATCGATTCACTTAACGCATCGGTGGCAGCAGGCGTTCTTGCGTATGAAATAGTTAGACAGAGGCTTTCATAATGACAGAAAAACTCGGCAGGTCGGAATACGAAAACTATACGGACGAAGAACTGATCGAAAAGTACAGAGCGGGAGAGACGGGCATTATTGATTATCTTATGGTAAAATATAAGAACCTGGTACTCTCCAAAACCCGTTCCCTGTTTATACTCGGCGGGGAGAGCGAGGACCTTATCCAGGAAGGGATGATAGGTCTTTTTCAGGCTGTAAACGATTATGATTTCGGAAGGGATGCTTCGTTTTTTACCTTTGCGGACCTTTGCGTTACAAGGAAGGTTTACAGCGCAATTAAGGCTTCTAACGATAAAAAGCATTCTTTTTTAAACAATTACGTATCTTTCTTTGACTCCGGCAACAAAGATGCCAAGGGACCTTTGGATCTTTATGAGCAGCTCCCCGGAAGCGAGGAGTCCGATCCGGAAAAAACCGTTCTTACGACGGAACTTAAAGAAAGGTTTGAAAAAGCTTTCAGAGAAGATCTTACCCCTCTTGAAAGAGAGGCGCTGGGATTGTATATTACAGGTATGAAGAGCAGCGATGTAGCCCGTATAATGGGTAAAAGCGCAAAGGAAACAGATAACGCGATCCAGAGAGCGAAGAAAAAACTCAAAAAGATCCGCATGCAGTAAATGGAGGGCAAATTATGAAACTTCTTTTCTACGCAGCTAAAATCTACGACAAAAAGTCTTTTGGACCTGTTAACGATTCTT
The DNA here is from genome assembly GCA_017401005.1 of Lachnospiraceae bacterium. GTDB lineage: Bacteria > Bacillota > Clostridia > Lachnospirales > Lachnospiraceae > AC2028. The sequence goes on along the minus strand of JAFPRD010000187.1, from coordinate 773 downwards.
TTCCCGATATAACCATTGATTATATCGACCATGAGCTTGAACCTATGACCGCATCTTTAGCCAAAGGTTATGACGGAGTCTGCGCTTTCGTAAGCGCCGATGTGGGTGCAAAGACCTTAGAGGTACTTAAAGAATGCGGCGTTAAGTGCGTCCTTATGAGATGCGCCGGATTTAACAATGTTGATGTAGATAAGGCAAAGGAACTCGGAATCATCGTAAAGAGAGTTCCCGGATATTCGCCCGAATCTGTTGCGGAGCTTGCTATGGGACTTGCTCTTGCAGTTAACCGAAGGTTATACAAAGCGTATAATAAAGTTCGCGAAAATGACTATACCCTGACGGGGCTTCGCGGAGTAAACTTCTACGGAAAGACCGCGGGAATCGTCGGAACGGGTAAGATCGGCGCTGCTATGGCGAGAATCTGTAGGGGCTTTGGTATGAAGATAATCGCTTACGACGTATATCAAAACCCGGATCTTTTGGAGTTTACGGAATATGTATCTTTGGACGAACTGCTTAAGCGGTCCGATCTTATTTCGCTCCACTGTCCTTTGATGGACTCCACCTATCATATGATCAATATCGAAAACATCAAGAAGATGAAGGACGGAGTTATACTTGTAAATACATCGAGAGGTGCTCTTGTAGATACGGACGAGCTTATCGAGGGAATCAGACTGAACAAATTCCTTGGCGTAGGACTTGATGTATACGAGGAAGAGACCGGCAATGTATACGAAGACCGTTCGGACGAGATAATGCAGCATTCGGTT
>JAFPRD010000186.1:0-10638 GCA_017401005.1 Lachnospiraceae bacterium | reverse complement strand
GGGAGAAGGTCTTTTTCTTTTATTATTATTTGCTGATGAAGCCATCAGTTATTGCCTCACATTCTTAAATATCATAATCGGCATTGTCTGCCACGTAATAATCGTAATCTACCTGTCCGCGCTCTTTCTTTTTGGGAACCGGAAGCGGGTTTTCCAGGGGGGCTGTAGGTGCTGTCCAAGCTTCTTCGTCCTTAATCTCAACTTCCTCGTCCTTAATCTCGATTTCTTCAAGAGCTTCGGGAATAGTCTCTGGCTTTGCCGGCACCTCTTTATAGATAAACATATCAAAAAGATTTCCCGCCATACCCGCAAACAAAAGTAAAGCCATCATCTCACAGCTTCCGATATTTCCGGAAAGTCCAAGAGAATCAAGTACGCAAAAACCAATAAGCAAAAGGGCTACCGTCGTTCCCTGATCTTTTTTCCTAAGAGCGTACCCTTCGGCTATACCGGGTATAAGCAAAAGGGCTACGATGGAAAGACCGGCAAGATCTGAGGATACAAAGATATGAACTTTATTTGAAAAAAGCCTGATCCCTGATACAAAACCAAAAAGCTCATCCGTAAAAAGCTTTCCTCTGATCCCTGACAAAACCAAAGCCCCAAGGCATATTCCGAAAACAGTTCCGACAATATAAAGAACTGCGTTAATAAAGGCTCTGTTTTTGGTATCTTCTTTTTCTTCCTTATCCCGTATAAAGAACATAGGAATTGCGAGTAAAAAAGAGATTGCGGAAAAATCGGTAAATGCAGAAAGTCCCACAAATAATCCGCAGGCAATCGCTATGCCTATTTTAGCCTTTCTTCCGGGAAGAAGCAGCGATAAAAACAAAAGAGCGAGCATATCAAATACAAGGGATAAAAGCTCGGGCCCTTTACTTAAGCCGAAAGAGCAAAAATACGGGGATACAAAAGCAAAGCAAACGGATAAAACAGCAGCAAAATTCCCCAGTATCTTACGCATAGCAAAAAACAGGCAAACAGATGAAATAACGGTAAGAACGGTGTTAAAAACAATAATCGTTCCTAAGTTTCCGCCAAATAAAGCGGATATAGAATAAAAAATAGAATTATAGATATCTTCACAAGCGCTGCCCGTAAGATTAGGCGTAATCAAAGCGCTCTGCATCTGTCTTAATCTTAAAATGATGCCTGCCGCAAGACAAACAAAAGCAAATACAAAGGTAAGGATATTCATAACCTTTGTACCGCTTTTTGCATCTTTTTCGGCAGGCTTTTTCTTTTGTAAATAGTATCTTAGTATGATAAGACCTGTGGAAATAAGGAAAAATGCCGCTGTGAAAAGCAGACCCATTCCCTTATCAAGGAAAAAAAATCCGGCTGATTCGGTAAAAATAAGCGCACTAAATGTAAGCACCGTAATGCCGTATAAAAACCAAACTATATCGCTGAATCTAGTTTTCCTTAGTCTCATCAGAAAGCACCTTTTCAATATTGTAGCGAGGTCTGTGCTTTACCTCAATGTAAACCTTTCCGATATACTGGCCCACAAGCCCTATGGAAATAAGCTGCATACCGCCAATAAACCAGATAGAAAGCATAAGCGAAGTCCAACCGGGCTCTACATGTCCTAAGAAGTACTGAACAAGGGAGTAGATAGCTACCGCAAGAGCGATAAAGAGCATAACAACTCCGGCCCCTAAGATCATACTTATGGGTTTTATACTGAATGATGAAATACCGTTGAAAGCAAGCGCAAGCATTTTGCTCAAAGGATATTTTGACTCGCCTGCGGCTCTTTCAAGCCTCTGATAGTAAACGCAATCCGTCTTGTATCCGAGAAGAGGAACGATACCTCTGATAAAGAGATTTGTCTCTCCGTACTGTGAGAACTGTTCGACGGCTCTTCTGCTCATAAGTCTGTAGTCTGCATGGTTATAAACTGTTTTAACTCCCATACCTGCCATGAGCTTATAAAAGGCCTGAGCGGTAGTTCTCTTAAAGAAAGTATCTGTCTTTCTCTCGCTTCTGACGCCGTAAACGATATCACAGCCTTCATGGAACTTATCTATCATCTCTTCGATGACTTTGACGTCATCCTGAAGATCGGCGTCTATCGAAACGGTAACATCACAAAAGTCCTTTGCGGTAATGAGTCCCGCCGTAAGAGCATATTGATGTCCCACATTTCCGGCAAGCTTAACTCCGAAAATCTGTGTAGGATACTTTTCGTGTTCTTTTTCAATAAGATCCCATGTATTGTCTTTACTGCCGTCATTTACAAAGAGAACAAAACTGTCGGCAGAAATCTTTCCCTTTGCCACGAGATCGTCAAGCACACCCCTAAGTACAGGTGCGGAAATCGGGAAAACTTCTTCTTCGTTATAACAAGGTACAACTATTCCTAATCTGTCCATAACCCCTCCGGTTTATATATGTTTATACGCAAATCCAGCACCATGCCTGTTTAAGGTATGGTGCCGCAAAATTACTCATCCCAGTTATGATATACAGCCTGAACGTCATCGTCATCATCAAGAAGATCGAGAGTTCTCTGAAGGCTCTTAATCTGGTCCTCATCGGTAAGAGCAACATAGTTCTGAGGTATCATTGTGATCTCTGCGCTAAGCATAGGAACCTTAGCTTCTTCGAGAGCTTTTCTGACCTGCTCGAGTACAGCTTCATCGGGCTCTGTAAGGACTTCGTAGCTGTCTTCTTCTGCAGCGAAATCTTCGGCTCCGGAATCAAGGGCGAGCATCATAAGGTCGTCCTCTTCCATATCACACTCTTCTTTATCGATGATGATCTGGCCTTTTTTGTCAAACATATAAGATACGCATCCGGGAGTTCCTACGTTTCCGTTTCCCTTAGTGAAAGCGCTTCTTACGTTTGCGGCGGTACGGTTCTTGTTATCGGTAAGAGCGTCAACAATAATTGCGATTCCGTTAGGTCCGTATCCCTCGTATGTAACGTACTCGTAATTAACTCCGCTTCCTTCACCGGCAGCCTTCTTGATACCTCTTTCGATAGTATCGTTAGGCATGTTGTTTGCCTTTGCCTTTGCGATAACGGTAGCAAGCTTGAAGTTATTGTTGGGATCGGGTCCGCCCTCTTTAACAGCAACTGCGATCTCACGTCCGATGATGGTAAAGATCTTACCCTTCGCAGCGTCGTTTTTCTCTTTTTTATGCTTGATATTTGCAAATTTTGAATGTCCTGACATAAAATCTAAAACCTCGTCTTTCTTTTAACACATATTGCGAAAATTATATCAAAAAACAGCTAAATCATCAAGTTGTGACCTCGTACTCAGACACTCCAAGCACAGTCTCTCCGTCAATCTGAAGAGCGCAGGGTCTGTCAAAAGCAACCTTGATCTTATTGCCCTTATAAATGGATACGACCTTTTTGTTCTTAACATGCTCTCCCTTGAAGATATTCGGGAAAACAATAAGAGCTTTAAGGGCAAATCCCGTTTTATAGGTCATAACGGAAACCTTTTTATCCTCAGACAGCCTATCTTGCTCCGGGCAGGCCATCATGCCGCCGCCGTAGAATCTGCCTTTCATAGTAGGTACAAGCCAGGTTTTCTCGGCGATAAACTTCTTGTCATCAACCGTAACCGTAGCAGTAACAGGCTTAAAGTGGAAAAGGATTCCCTTTATCGCGATACCGGTGTAATTAACGGGCTTATCGGATTTTTCTTTTTGAATATCGCCTATTTCACAACAATATCCGTCGATTCCGTATCCGATGCCGTTTAAAAACTTGGCGGATACGCCGCCGATCGTAACGGTGGGAAGATTCTTAAAGAATCTGTTAACATCCTTAACGATCTCTCCCGCATCAACCCCAATATCGCGTAAGAAATCATTGCCGGTTCCGCATGCAAAATAATCCAAAGGTTTTGAAAGAGTTTCTTCGCTAACATGATTAATGTAATAGTTTATAGTACCGTCTCCGCCGCAAAGAACGCATCTTTCACCATCGGGTACCGATGAAAAGTACGAATCGTAGTCTTCGATGGAAGTGGCATCAATAAACTCAAGCTCTTCATCCTTAAGGATCTCCTTTATCTTTAAGGAGTCTTCCTTTCCCCTTCCGTTATTTGCCTTACGGTTGTAGATAATCCTATACTTCATTAACCATACCTCCCAATAATTTATACCTGAGACTCGAGAACCTTAGCGCTCTCTTTGATAGCAGCTTCGATTCCTGCAGGATTCTTACCTCCGGCCTGAGCCATATTAGGTCTTCCTCCTCCGCCGCCACCTACAAGGGCTGCAATTCCCTTTATAAGATTTCCGGCATGTGCTCCCTTTGAAACAGCTCCGTCAGTAGCCATAGCAACCATATTTACCTTGCCGTCGCAGTCTGAAAGAAGTACGATAACGCCTTCGCCGATCTTTGCCTTAAGCTGGTCACCAAGGTCTCTTAAGCCGTTCATATCAACTCCGGAAACGCTAGTTGCAAGAAGTTTTACCCCTTTAACTTCAAGGACCTTATCCATAACATCTCCGAGAGCGTCCTTTGCTGCCTTGGACTTAAGGGATTCGTTCTCGCTCTTAAGCTCTTTAAGCTCGGCATTAAGCTTTTCAAGTCTGTCAAGTAAGGTAGCGGGAGTAGCCTTTACAAGCTTTGCTGCCTCCTCGAGTTCCTTTTCAAGCTTAGCAAAATACTCATTAACATTGGTTCCGGTAATAGCTTCGATTCTTCTTGTGCCTGCAGCAACGCCGCTCTCTGAAAGAATCTTGAAGCTTAAGATCTCTCCGGTTGAGGATACATGAGTACCTCCGCAAAGTTCCTTTGAGAAATCTCCCATAGAAACTACTCTTACGCTTGATCCGTATTTCTCGCCGAAAAGTGCGGTAGCTCCGCTTGCCTTAGCCTCCTCAATACCCATAACCTGAGTGGAAACCTTGATATTTTCGGCAATCTTTTCGTTAACGATTTTTTCAACCTTAGCGATCTCCTCTGCGGTCATAGCCTGTCCGTGGGAGAAGTCGAATCTTGTTCTTGAAGGATCCTGGTATGAACCGGCCTGGGCTACGTGGTCTCCGAGCACTTCGCGAAGAGCGCTCTGAAGAAGGTGAGTAGCGGAATGGTTTCTGCAGGTCTTTGCTCTGTTTTCAGCATCAACATTAAGAGATACAGAGTCGGAAACCTTGAAAGATCCGCTTACAACCTTACCGATATGAGCGGTTCTTCCGCCTGCAACGTGGATTGTCTCTTCTACAACAAACTTAGATCCGTCTTTACCGAGGATCTCGCCGATATCTCCTACCTGACCACCCATAGTTCCGTAGAATGTGGTCTTGTCCGTAATAACAGATCCCTGATCTCCGGCCTTTAACTCATCCTTAAGAGAATCCGCACCTGCCATAGCAATGATCTTACCATCGCAGCCTAATGCATCATATCCTAAGAATTCGCACTTAAGTCCGGCATCAAGTCCGTCAAATACGCCGGTGCTGATAGAAAGGTTAGCGGAGAAGTTCTGGTTGCTTCTTGCAAGCTCTTTTTGCTGCTCCATAGCCTTCTTGAAGCCTTCCTCGTCAACGGTAAGGCCTTCCTCTTCGGCCATCTCAAGAGTAACCTCAACAGGGAATCCGAATGTATCGTAGAGATAGAAAGCTTCCTTACCTTCAATCTGCTTTGAGCCTGAAGATTTCTTGGTATCAAGAATCTTCTTAAACTCCTTCATACCGTTCTCAAGAGTACTCTCGAAACGGTTAATCTCTTTTTTAAGCTCTCCAAGGATATAATCCTTGTTCTTAACAAGATTGGGATATCCCTCGCTGTAAATATCGTCGATATAGATACTTGCAACCGAAAGGAGCTGCTCTGCATTAAGGCCGAGGCTTCTTCCGTGTCTTACGGCGCGGCGGATAAGTCTTCTTAAGATATATCCTGCACCGGTATTATCGGGAAGAAGTCTTGCTTCGTCGCCGATAAGCATTACGGATGTACGAAGGTGATCCGCAACGATTCGCATAGATCTTGTATTCTTGTCTTCAGCGTCATACTTAAATCCGCTTAAAGACTCGATCTTCGCGATAACAGAAGCAAAAAGCTCTGTCTTATAAACATCATCAATACCGTTAAGGAAAGCGAAGTTTCTCTCAAGTCCCCATCCGGTATCAACGTTCTTTTGCTTTAAGGGAGTAAGGTGGCCGTCATGATGCTTTTCGTACTGCATAAATACATCGTTTCCGACCTCGGTATATCTGCCGCAGTGGCATCCGGGCTTACAGTCGGGTCCGCAGGGAGCCTTAGTCTCGTCGATAAAGAACATCTCGGAGTCAGGTCCGCAGGGTCCGTACTCAAGTCCCCACCAGTTGTCCTCGGCGGGAAGGAAGTAAATATTCTCCTTCTTAAATCCGGACTTTTCACGGTACATAGCGCCTTCTTCATCTCTGGGGGCGTTCTCGTCTCCGGCAAATACTGTAGCTGCAAGGTGATCGGCATCAAATCCGAATACGTCGGTAAGGAGCTCAAAGCTCCATTTGCAGCGGTCTTCCTTAAAATAATCTCCGAGGCTCCAGCTTCCCATCATCTCGAAGAAAGTAAGATGGCTCTTGTCGCCTACGGAATCAATATCATTTGTACGAACACATCCCTGGATATTGCAAAGTCTTGTTCCCTTGGGATGCTTCTCGCCGAGAAGGTAAGGCATAAGGGGCTGCATTCCGGCTACGTTGAACATAACACCTGTCGATCCGTCGGATACCAAAGAAACGGCTCCGACGTCAACATGTCCGCGCTCCTTGTAGAAGTTAAGCCATGCATTTCTCAGCTCGTTGTAAGTAAACTTTTTCATTATGATTATGACCTTTCTAATATATGTTTACTATCTTGCTTATAATTCCTAGTCACGGCTAAGCGAATGATAGTCCGTCGCGCACACGGCTCTCGCCTCGACCCCGCGTACGCAGCGGAACTAATCTCAAACTGCGCTTTGCTTGTTTTCGATAAGTGCCGGCGACGCTTTACGGTGCGCTTGCGGACTTATCATTTGCTTATCCTTAATTACGAACAACTAAAAAACAATGATCAAACTGATAAGATCAGAATGAGAACTTATCAGAGAAGAATGCGTCGAGATCGGCGATTGCAACACGCTCCTGCTCCATGGAGTCACGGAAACGTACGGTTACCATGTTATCGGTCTCTGAATCAAAGTCGTATGTGATGCAGAAAGGAGTACCGATCTCATCCTGACGGCGATATCTCTTTCCGATGTTTCCTCTGTCATCAAACTCGCAGTTGTACTTCTTTGAAAGCTGAGCGTAAATCTTTTCAGCGCCCTCGTTAAGCTTCTTTGAAAGAGGAAGGATACCGATCTTAACAGGTGCAAGAGCGGGATGGAAATGAAGTACGGTTCTTGTATCGGGTCTGTCTTCGGTTCCGATCTCTTCCTCGTCGTAAGCTGCGCAAAGGAAAGCAAGTACAACACGGTCTGCACCGAGTGAAGGCTCGATAACGTAAGGGATATATCTCTCGTTTGTCTCGTCGTCAAAGTAGCTTAAATCTTCCTTTGAAACGTTCTGATGCTGAGTAAGGTCGTAATCTGTACGATCGGCGATACCCCAAAGTTCACCCCATCCGAAGGGGAACATAAACTCGATATCTGTGGTGTGTCTTGAGTAGAATGCAAGCTCAGCGGGATCGTGATCGCGAAGTCTCATCTCGTCTTCCTTGATTCCAAGGCTTAAGAGAAAGTCGCGGCAGAAGCCTCTCCAATACTCGAACCACTCGTCATCGGTTCCGGGCTTGCAGAAGAACTCAAGCTCCATCTGCTCGAACTCTCTTGTACGGAAGGTGAAGTTTCCGGGAGTGATCTCGTTTCTGAAGGACTTACCGATCTGACCGATTCCGAAGGGAACCTTCTTACGGGAAGTACGCTGTACATTCTTAAAGTTTACAAATATACCCTGAGCGGTCTCGGGACGAAGATAAACGGTATTCTTAGCGTCCTCGGTAACGCCCTGGAAAGTCTTGAACATAAGGTTAAACTGTCTGATATCAGTGAAATTATGCTTTCCGCAGGTAGGACAGGGAACTGAATTCTCCTTGATGAAGTTCATCATCTGCTCCTGAGTCCAACCGTCTACGCTGCTCTCAAGAGTAATTCCTTTCTCAGCGGCAAAGTCCTCGATAAGCTTGTCCGCACGGAATCTCTCGTGACATTCCTTACAGTCCATAAGAGGATCTGAAAAGCTTCCGAGGTGTCCGGATGCGATCCATGTCTGAGGGTTCATCAAAATAGCGCAGTCTACGCCGACATTATAAGGGTTTTCCTGGACAAATTTCTGCCACCAGGCTCGCTTCACATTGTTCTTGAGCTCAACGCCCAGATTTCCGTAATCCCATGTATTTGCAAGGCCTCCGTAGATTTCCGAACCGGGATAAACAAAGCCTCTCGCCTTTGCCAGACTAACAATTTTGTCCATTGTTTTTTCCATAAAAAAACTCCTCCTAACGCTTTTAAGCGAATATAATAAAGCATAATACAACTGATTAATTATACTGTTTAGTGCTCTAAAAATCAACTGTTTTGACTAATTCTTACCAATCCGAATCCCAGTCCGATCCTCCCCAGTCGGAGTCCCATCCGGAATCCCAATCGGAGTCCCAGTCAGAGTCCCAGCTTGAATCGGAATCAGACCCCCAGCTCCAGCCGTCATCGTCATCGTCATCATCATCCCAAAAGCTCCAGGAATTACCTGAATCCTCATAATCCGTACTGTAGCCGGATGAAAAGACGTTGAAAATATTGGGAACTACTCTGTAGCATGCGCATCCTCTGGTAAGGAACAACAAAACGCATATAATAATAGCTATAGTTATAATCTTTTCAACAAATTTGTTAGGCTTTTTCCCACCTGAAGATCCCTGCGCCGAGGTATTACTCCCGGGAGCCTGTGAAGAAGACTTTATCTTTTTGTCATTTTCAAATGACTTGTAATTGCTGATCTCTTCTTTTAGCTTCTGATATATTTCATTAACGGCGTAGGCCTCGTCTTTTCCCTGATATCTGACAGCTCTCGATCCGTCGCTTTTATTTTTATATACGACAAATTCGCCAAGTTCTTCATCTTTATAAATACCGAAGGCCTTGGGTCCTTTATAGTCCTCACCGATAAAGAACCTAAGGTTCTCGGCGGGGATGCCGTGCTTTTTAACATATTCTTTCAGGCCTTCAATCGTTGTAGGAACGCCCGAGCCCGTTCGTATTATTCCGTCGTTCGGCGCGTTACAAAAGGGGCAAACTTCTTCTTTGTCCGAAAAATAGTTGCCGCAATACTCACATTTAATCTGCATTAACTCTCTCCATTTAACTCTAAAATCTCTAAGCTTTTGAATCTATGATTCATATAACGGTTACAGTATAGTTTTGAAACCTCCTTTATCTCGTCAAGTACATTTTCCGTCAAGTTAAAAGAATATAAGGATTCCACGGGACTTGTCCTTATAAATTCAAGGGTATAAAGGGCGGAATCGCTAAGGCGCATCTCTTCCGGCGCCCCGGGGAACTCTCCGTTTATAACAATGGCTTTCAATTCAAAAACTGCTCTTACAAGAGGATTTGGAAGACTTTCCTTTGTAAGTGCTCTTAGGGACTGGTAAAAAAGCTTCATCATTTCCCGCTCGTCATTGTTTTCTCTGCAGTAATAGTCTGTAATCTCTGCAAAGTAGGAAGCATAAAAGGAAGCATCAAGGTCTGCCCGAAACTCCTCGAAAAAATTTTTTATATCAGCTTCCGCTATAGTATAAGCATCCCGCCCTTCGTAAAGCTTAAAGCTTCCGAAGCAAAAAGGGCAAGTAGTTCCGGAAAATCTTGAATTTGGCTTTCTTGCACCTCTCGCAAAAGCAGAAATCTTGCCTCTTGAATTTGTAAGTATGGTAACTCTTCGGTCGCTCTCGCCCACAGGGGACTGCTTTATGACAATCCCGGTTACCACAATAAAGTCCTGCATAGGGTCATCCTTTATATACCGCAAAAACAGGCGCATTTTCGCACCTGTTTTCGGCTTTTATTATTTCTTTTCATCATCTCTGTAGCCAAAGTTTTTAAGAAGAAGATCCGAATCTCTCCAGTCTTTCTTAACCTTGACCCAGAGTCTTAAATTGACCTGCGACTCAAGCATAGCTTCAATCTCCGGGCGAGCCTTTGAACCTATTTGCTTTAACATCGCTCCGCCTTTACCGATGATTATTCCTTTATGAGACTCTCTCTCGCAGTAGATAGTCGCGTCCACGTCGTATATACCGCCGCGGTCCTTCATCTGCTCTATCGTAACGGCGATTCCGTGGGGAATCTCGTCGGACAAAAGCCTTAAAGCTTTTTCCCTTATAAGCTCAGCGGCTATCTGTCTTATAGGCTGGTCTGTGACCGTATCCTCATCGTAGAACATCTCACCGTAGGGAAGATACTTAAAGAGCTGCTCCAAAAGCACATCAAGATTATCGCCCTTCATAGCAGAAACCGGAACAACCTCCGTAAAATCAAGCTCCTTGCGATAGGTGTCAATAAAAGGAAGAAGCTGATCCCTTTTTACCGTGTCTATCTTGTTGATCACAAGAAAAACAGGGCACTTAGTCTTTTTCAGCTGTTCGATGATATGCCTTTCACCGGCGCCGATATAATCCGTGGGCTCAACAAGCCATACTGCG
>JAFPRD010000185.1:0-11867 GCA_017401005.1 Lachnospiraceae bacterium | reverse complement strand
CTGTTCCAGGTATGTTCAAGAACTTCCGGGCGGGTCAGGTCAAGGACAAACTGGTTTCTTGATCTTGTTCCTACTCTGTTAGGAACTGCAAAGGCCCAGTCGGGATGAGCTCTGTAAAGATCCGAATCCGGTGATATCATCTCCGGCTCCATCCAGATGCCGAACTTAAGGCCTATCTTGTTTACTTCATCTACAAGATATTTAAGACCGCCCTTTAGCTTCTCTTCATTTACATTCCAATCTCCCAATGAAGAGTTGTCGTCGTTTCGCTTTCCAAACCATCCGTCGTCCATTACCAGCATCTCTATGCCGGACTTCTTAGCTTCCCTAGCAATATCAAGGAGCTTTTCGGTATTAAAATCAAAATAGGTAGCTTCCCAGTTGTTGATAAGTATCGGTCTTTCCTTGTCCTTATAAGGGCTGCGGATCAAATGATTTCTGTAAAGATCGTGATAAGTACGGCTCATTTTTCCGAGTCCGCCGTCTGAATAAACCATAGCCACCTCAGGCGTCTGGAAGCTCTCTCCCGCCTTAAGCTCCCACTTAAAGCCTATCGGACTGATTCCCATCAACGCCCTTACGGAATCAAACTGACTCTTTTCAACCTGAGCAAGGAAATTTCCGGAGTAAATAAAGCTGAATCCATAAACCCTTCCGGATTCCTGTGTTGCGCCGCTCTCAACAAGCGCCATAAAGGGATGCTCCTGATGGGAAGATTCTCCCTTGACCGAGCCTACGCTCGTCTTTCCGTAGCCGATGGGTCTAAGGTCCATCTGGCGCTCTCTTGCCCAGGATCCGTGCAAAGTAAGGAGTTCAAAGTTCTCGCTGTCCATATCAAAAGAAGCGCTCATCACCTTGGTAAGGAAAATATCCTTACCCGATTCGTTAACAATCTTTACGCTTCTTATAAGCGCATCGCTGTCTTCAAATATGGTATATTTTAAAACTGCCTTTAAGCTAAGGGTTTTGTCCGATGCATATATTTCAAGGCTCTTCGCCTTTGCACCGCTTTTACCGTCAAGCGATCCCTCATTTTCAAATGTCTGCGGAAGTCCGTCTATCTTGTCCTTGCCGTCATAGATTCTGAAATTGTCGTAGGTAAAATTAACAGCTCTGTGTCCCTCGGCGTCAATGATCTCGATAGCCCCATCTCTGTAATCGCCCAGCCCGTTTCCCGGAAATTCGCAGGGAAATGTATCCATAAATGAACCTCTGTCTCTGTTATTCTTCGAAGGTACAAAAGGAGGCTCCGCTGTTCTCATCAGATAAAGAGGCTCTTCCTCCAGCTTTGTCCCATAGTATGCATGTCCGATGAACCCCTCTTCATCGCAGATTGCTATACAATAAGACGTATTCTCCGTATCAAGCTTAAAGCTTCTGTTTTTCTCGTTATATGTTATATTCATCAAATAATCCTCCGGGTGATATACCTGTAATATGGGTAGATTCATACAACCTCCCATAAAACAAATATATCGCCATCCATAAGATGACGATATACTAAATTCCAACAATTTTTAACTTATTTTTTAGTTAAATTTACTTTATCATTTTTTCTATATAAAAAATTTATCTTATTTTAATATTATTTCCCGTCAAAATCAGATATAATTAAAGCACTTATTGATGTCACGGAGGAAAGCCCATGCAAAACGTTACCAGGGAGAATCTTTTCGGAGAAAGAGCCCTTTTTAATTCAAATGACCTACACATAACCGAGTGCGTTTTTGACAATGGCGAAAGCCCCTTAAAAGAAAGTTCAAATATAGAAATCAACGAATGCCTTTTCCGTTGGAAGTACCCTCTTTGGTACTGTAACAATATAAAGGCAGACAGATGTACTTTTTTTGATATGGCCAGAGCCGGCATTTGGTACACCAAAAATATCGAGGTCAAAAACACCGTATATCAGGCGCCTAAAGGATTCAGACGCTGTGATAACCTGACTTTGGAAAACATTGCCTTTACCCATGCTCAGGAGACCCTTTGGTCTTGCAATGATGTAAAGATTAAAGACGTTACCGTCAAAGGCGATTATTTCGCTATGAATTGTTCCAATATGGAGATTGATAATCTTACCCTGGATGGGAATTACAGCTTCGACGGCGTAAAGAATATGACAATCCGCAATTCCCATCTTATCTCAAAGGATGCCTTTTGGAATACCGAGAACGTTACAGTCTACGACTCATTCATTACAGGTGAATACTTAGGATGGAACGCTAAAAACCTTACTTTGGTAAACTGCGTGATTGAGAGCTTACAGGGTATGTGTTATGTTGATAACCTTGTGATGAAGAATTGCAAGCTCTTTAATACAAATCTTGCTTTTGAGTACTCTAATGTTAATGCCGAAATTACCGGCGATGTTATCAGCGTACTCAATCCGAAGAGCGGAACCATCAAGGCAGAGCACATAGGAGAGCTCATCATCGAAAAGGACAAGATCGATCCTTCCGCTACCAAGATTATCTGCGACGCGATCGATAAACATTCCGACCATCCGGTTTATGATTGATTACAGACATTTAGATTTCTTAAACCTCTTCAGACGCTGAAGAGGTTTTTGATTAATCAGTTTTTATAGAGAGAGAAAATAATGGAATACAAGTACAATTTTGACAAAATGACGCAGCGCAGAGGGACCTCTTCTTTAAAGTGGGATGATTGTGACGGAGCAAAATATCCTCTATGGGTAGCGGATATGGACTTCGAAGCCGCCCCTCCCATAAGAAAAGCATTGGAAGACAGAGTATCTCACGGGATTTTTGGTTACAATATCATTCCCAATGAATGGTATGACGCATACATCTCCTGGTGGGACAGACGCCATAACTTTAAAATGGAAAAAGACTGGCTTGTATTTTGTACAGGAGTTGTCCCCGCTATTTCAAGCACAGTCCGCAAGCTTACAACACCCGGAGATAACGTTGTAATCCTTACCCCGGTCTACAATATCTTTTTCAACAGCATTATAAATAACGGTTGCAATGTTTGCGAAGTACCGCTGATTTACAACAAAAACCTTCTCGGCGGAGATAAACTTAGCATCAAGGATTCGGATTTGGTATCGCGTGATATTTATAAGATAGACTATGAAAATCTTGAGGAAGCTCTCTCAGATGAAAAGACAAAGCTCCTTATCTTCTGCAATCCTCACAACCCTGTAGGAAGGATCTGGAGTACAGAGGAGCTTGCTAAGGTCGGTGAACTTTGCGCAAAGCATAATGTTACGGTATTATCCGATGAGATTCACTGCGATCTTACTGCTCCCGATAAGGAATATATACCTTTTGCCACTGCTTCCGAAACCAGTAAGAATATAAGCATTACCGCAATCGCCCCTACCAAAACCTTCAATATTGCAGGTATGCAGACAGCAGCCGTATCTATTCCGAACCCGGAGCTTAGGAAAAAGATATGGCGTGCCCTTAATACAGATGAAGTCGCCGAGCCCAACAGTTTTGCCGTTCCCGTAACCATTGCGGCTTTTAAAGAAGGTGAAGATTGGCTTAACGAACTTAGAAATTATATTTTCGAGAATAAGCAGCTTGTGGAAGCTTTTACCCAAAAGCATCCTTCTCTTAAGCTCATTCCTTCCGAGGCCACTTATCTTCTTTGGATCGATGTATCCGGTACCGGCATGAGCGGAGCTGAGCTCGAAAAAAAGCTTAAGTCCGAGACCGGAGTCTATCTGACTGCCGGCGGCGAATATGGACGAAGCGGAGAAAATTTCCTGCGCATGAACATCGCCTGCCCTAAAAAACGTCTTGAAGAAGCCTTAGCACTCATGGACACCGTACTGTAAGATCAGACGATCATATCAAGATACTCGATCCTTACAAGTTCGTGAGGTACGACAATCTTTCTTCCCAGGCTGCCACCCATAAGTCTTGAGCACTCAGCTACAGCCTCAGCTGAAATATCGTAGAAGTTTTGCTTAACGGTATTCATCTGCTTTCCGGCATATCCCATAAGCGATATTCCGTCAAATCCACATACGGGGCGGAAAATATCCATATCCGTCAGCGCTCTCATTGCGCCGATAGCCATCATATCCGAAGCGCAGATGATGATATCATGCATACTTCCATACTTAAATGTAATCTCCCTGGCCTTCTTTTCAGAGAACTCGCCGCAGTGCAAACTTACCGCCAGCTCCAGCTCCTGGGCAAGTTCCAGCATACCCTGTAAGCGGTCGTCGGAGACATACCCGTTTTTCTTTCCGGAGATATAAAGTACCTGACCATTAAAGGTGTTATTTTCCATAATGGTTTTTCTTGCAACATCTTTTTTAGCCTGACGATGATCGATTCCAATATAAGAACAGCTGTCATTTATAATCGGAACGTCTATCAAAACACATTTAAACTGCTCTCTTGCGATTACTCTCTGGAGTACATAATCATCCTTTGACATTCCGTAGATAACAAGGCCCTTGATATTTTGTGACTTAAGAAACTTCTCAGTCTCTGCCTCATCCATCCCCTCAAGCATCGAAAAGAATATGGGGACAACCTCAATGTGAAGCTCCTGAGCCTTGTGCAGGGCGCCTTTAAGATACTGCATCGAAACCTCGTCTATCGCGGATGTCTGAATATCCGTATTGATAAGCAGTCCTACCCTTCCCGACTGCTTTGAGGAAAGAGAAGCCGCAACCACATTGGGAGTAAACTTAAGCTCTTCTATAGCTTTATTTACCCTGATAGCTGTCTCCTCGGAAACATTGGGATATTTATTTATTACCTTTGAAACGGTAGAAACCGCTACTCCGGCAAGCTTTGCCACATCTCTGATAGTCGCCATTTTAAATCCTCTCAGTATATGTTCTGTATTAAATAACAATCGCTATGATAGTAAAATCCTATCGTTATCCAAAGCTTTTCCTGTACCTGCCTTGAATTTTTCCAGCAAGTCCTCAATATTAAGTCCGGCTCTTTCCTCTCCCTTAACGTCATACACTATATTACCGTCCGACATAAGGAAGGTTCTGTTTCCGATTTCAAGGGCCTGCTTCATATTATGTGTGATCATCATACAGGTTATATGATTCTCTCCCACAATCTTTCTTGTAAGCTCTATAACCTTATCGGCTGTAGCGGGATCAAGAGCCGCTGTATGCTCGTCAAGAAGCAATATCTTGGGTGTAACCATTGTTGCCATAAGAAGCGTAAGAGCCTGCCTTTGGCCTCCCGAAAGAAGTCCTACAGGATGTCTCATCCTGTCTTCAAGTCCCATCCCCAGCATCGAGAGTTTTTCTCTAAAGAGCTTCTTATCCCTTCCGCTTATATGGCTGAAAGGCGAGGTTCCTTCCGAGGAGCGAAGGTATGCAAGAGCAAGATTTTCCTCGATGGTCATAGAGGGCGCCGTACCCTTTAAAGGATCCTGGAACATTCTTCCGATAATACGGCTTCTTTTGTGTTCCTCTAAAAACGTAATATCCTGGCCGCCTAAAAAAATGCTTCCTTCATCAACAAAGAAGGTTCCCGCTACCGCGTTGAAAAGCGTTGATTTTCCGGCTCCGTTTGAACCGATTATGGTGACAAAGTCTCCGTCATCAAGATGAAGAGACAGATCTGTAATAGCCTTCTTTTCATCCGGAGTTCCCGGATTAAAGGTCACACTGATATTTTTAATATCAAGCATTCTTGTCCCCTCCCTTCATATGAACTCTCTTTTTTTTCATAAAAGCAATGCCCTTTTTCATGGCAGGGAAAGCTATCGCTATAGCTACGATTACAGCCGTAAGAAGCTTTAAGAAGTCGACGGGTATAATCTTTGTATAAAGACATACCGCATATATTACTCGGTAGATAATGGAGCCTACAACAGCCGCAATAACGCCCTTTTTAACGCTCCTTCTTCCGAGTACGGTCTCTCCGATTATAAGACAGGCAAGTCCGATAACTACGATTCCCGTACCGCCGTTAATATCAACGGTCTTTTGATTCTGCGACACCATAGCTCCCGAAAGAGCGGTCATCGCGTTGGCAAGACAAAGACCCACCGTAATAGTAAAGGTCGGATTAACCGAAGACGCCCTTACCATATCGATGTTGTCTCCCGTTGCTCTAATGGAAAGGCCGAGCCTTGTTCCGAGGAAAAAGATAAGGAATACGGAAACAGCGGCAACTATTATAAGGGTAAGGATTACCGAACCCCAATCCCCGATAAACGGTATAGCCTTAAATAAACTGTAAATAGTCTGCTTTTTAAGAAGGGAAACACTCGAACTCCATCCCATAGTCATAAGATTTATGGTGTACAGTCCGGTATTTGTAATAATACCCGCAAGGATTGAAGGCACCTTAAGCCTTGTGTGTAAAAATGCAGTCACAAAACCGGCGCAGGCTCCGGCACCCATCGCAAGAGGTATACCGAGTATAGGATGTCCTATAGCGGCCATCTGAACCGATACGGCGGCGCCGAGAACAAAGCATCCGTCCGTTGTAAGGTCCGCAATATCAAGTACCCTGTAGCTTAGAAACAACGCCATCGGAACGAGGCTGTACAAAAGTCCAAGCTCCAAAGCAGTCTTTAGAATATATAACACTACTCTACCCTTCCTTTATATAATGATACATTAAAGATTTTAGCAGATAAAACGTTTTCCGAAAAGTACCAAAAAAAGGGGCAATATTCCTACTGCCCCTTTGATGATTATTCTTCGCTGGTAACAACCTCTACAAGCTGTCCCATATCGGCAAATGCGCTATAGTCGGCATTTGCAGCTGCAGCGGTTTCGGTGTTGACTGTGATGATACCGCCGTCCATAAGGTAATACTCCTGAAGACCGTCCATTCCGTCAGTCATAGCAGTGTATGCAAGCTCTGCAGTCTTTGTACCGAGGTCGGTGTAATTTACACCGCAGGTAGCGAAGGCTCCGTTTCTTACAAAGGAATCTGCACCGGCGTAATGAAGGATTCCGGCATTTGCAAAGTCTTCATAGATAGCGAGCTCTGCTGCCATAACCACGTTATCGGTGGGAGTAAATACAGCCTGTACATCTGAAGCGATGAGAGTTGATGCTGCGGCAACAACTTCGTCGTTGGTATTTCCGGTAGCTTCGACATACTCGATTCCCTTCGAATCAAGGTAAGCCTTTGCCTCGGCTACGGGAGTAGCTGAGTTGATCTCGGAAAGAGAATAAAGGATTCCGACTTTGTTTAAATCGGGATTCTGTGCAAACATCATGTCCATGATGAACTCAGTGTTGAGTCCGTCGCTGGTTCCGGTAACATAATCGATACCGGTAAGCTCAGCAGCCTTGGGATCTGATATTGCTGCATATATAACGGGAGTCTTGGATTCCTCAGCAGATACGGTTGCAACCTGCGCTGCAAGAGTAGCGATGGGAATGATGGCATCTACCTTATCGGCTACAGCCTGATCTGCAATCTGCTTGAGGACTGTCTGATCGTTTTGTCCGGAGTAAACGGTGTAGTTAATAGTAATGCCTTTCTCGGAAGCGATAGCATCAAGCTTAGCTGTAATAGCATTTGCTATCTCGTCGAGTGAAGCATGGTCGAGCTGTTTGATAACCGCAACATTTAATGCTGCGCTATTTTCAGCATCGTTTTTTCCGTTTGCGGATCCGGGTGCTGCGCAAGCGCAAACACCAAGAGTTAAAGCTGCGCTGAGAGCCAAAGCCATCAGCTTCTTAACAAGACTTTTTTTCATTTTTTCTTTTCTCCTCTTTAAGTCTGCAAGTATGAAGTGACTGAAAATATTTTAAGGTTATCGGGAAATATTTGCAATAACCAATATTTATTTTTTATACATATTTAATTGACTTTATTTAACCAAAAAACTAAACTGTTCTTGTTGCCGGATCGTAACGGCCAAAGGAGATGCATGTATTATGCCTTTAATGGATGAATTCAAAAAGGAACGTGAAGATATCAAGAATCAGCCCCTGAAAAAGAGGCTCGACTACTTTTGGACTTACTATAAATGGTGGGTTATCGGCGGTATCGCTTTTATCATTATCGCCGTCAGTATTATTACAAATATCGTTAAGAGCAAGGATGAAACCGTTTATGTGGCGATGATAGATACGGTAATTAATCCCACGGGAAACTACGAGGAAAATATTACAGTACCTTTTCTTGAAGAGCACGGCTTATCCCCCAAGAAAAATACGATAAACTTTAACATGAACTTTATTTTTTCCGGGCAAAAGGGCTCTGAGCTTCCCGGCTCTCCTTCCTACTCGGATACCTTAGGCTACAGCGGCCGCCAAAACCTCGCTATTTACGTATCCGCCGGTGATGTTGACGCAATAAGCGCCCCGGAGGACTGGTTTAATAATTATGCATACAGTGATTTCTTTTTAAGCCTTGATGATTACCTTTCCGCGGATGAGCTTAAAGCTTTGGAGGGAAGGATCTGCTACGCGGACAGAGCCGTTATGGAGAGGTATAAAAAGGCGCACGACGAAGATAACTACGAGTATTCCGAGGAATTCCCGGACAGCACGGACCCTTCTTCTATGGAAGATCCCGTTCCCGTTGGAATCTATATTGACGATTGCCCTTTGTTTAATGAAAACTTCGCCTGCGCCGATGACAATTCCTCAAAGGTTGTGATCGGAATCGTCAGAAACTCCCCTGCGGTGGAAATTACAAAAGATCTTATAATATACATAACCGGCAAAGCTTATTAGCCTTGCCGGTTATTTTTTACGTTGTTAATATCTTATTTATGCTTAGTATTCTTTTCAAAGAGGATCGTAAGCCCCTTAATTAGCAAGCTGTCATCAAGAGTAATCTCGTGTTTGCAGCAAGGGATCACTATTCCCGCAAATCCTCCGGTAGCAACTATCGCCGTCTTGTATCCGAGTTCATCCCAGATTCTGTCTATCATTCCGTCAATACAGGAGGCGTGTCCGTAGATGCTTCCGCTTTGCATCGCTCCGACTGTATTTCCTCCGATAAGCCTTCCCGGTACCTTTATGGCAACCTCGGGAAGATGGGCGGCCCTTCTTGCAAGCCCTGCGAGGGAAACCTCTACTCCCGGGATTATCATCCCGCCCATAAATCGCTTTTCGTTATTGATGATAGAAATTGTCGTAGCCGTTCCCATATCTATAAGTATCAGCGGCGAGCCGTAGTACGATATACCCGCTACCGCTCCCACAAGAAGATCCGCTCCAAGGGATGAGGGATCGTCGAGCTTTATATCAACTCCCGTTTTGATCCCCGGACCTACTTCTATTATCTTTTTCCCGAGAAGCTTTTCAAGCCCCCTTCTAATAGGCTCCGTAACCGGAGGAACCGATGAAGAAAGGATTCCGCCTTCTAAATCCGCAGGGGATATATTATAGAGGTCTAGGATTGATTTAGCGCTTGTTGCGTACTCCGTATCCGATTTATGTCTGTCGGTATAGAGGCGCTCCTCGAATATTATCTTTCTTGTGCCGGGCTCGGCGCATCCGATCACAATATTTGTATTTCCAACATCAACAGTCAGTATCATGCTTAGCTCCCGAATAATTATTTATTTATTATTCTACCACAAAGCCCTATACCAGGCAAAGCCCCGCAAGGCTCAGAGCGCTTACGTAAAACCAGATGCGGGCAGTCTTTTTTTCGGTAAGCATATTTACTCCGGCAGCTACGCAGGCAAGGAACAAAACAGTTGCCGCCCAGATAGACTCCAAACGCAAGGGAGTAAAACCGTACTGATATATATACATAAAGATCTTTAAAAATGCGATAAGAGCGAATATCATACTCTCGGCATTAAGCACAGTGCAGGCTATCTTTACCGGTGTCTTATATGTCTCTGCCGTGCGGGTAGAGAGCCAGAGAAGGATAAAGTTTACAACCATTACCCCGCACATCTCTCCGAATCCCTTGCGGGCGTACTCAGAGTATGTGAATCCTTCCGGAAGCTTCATTGCGAAAGCCCCCCATAAGTAGCTTCCCTGCATAAAAAAGAATATAGCATAGAACACCGAGAACAAACCGATGAAAATGACCCAGACAAGCCCCGGTACCTTTCTTAATTTTCCTACGAACCATTTAATATTATCTCCTCTGTGTCTAACCTGTTCCTCCGTCTCCCTAAAGCAGCCGCCGATAAGTCCGTAAAGCCATGTTCCGGCGAGGGCTGTAAGGATAAGTTTGGGGATTAAAAGAAAATCCCAGTCGATCTTTATAACCTCTCCGATCTTTTCCATAAGAGAATTGTAATTATCATCGGCATTTCTCAGATAGTTAAGTGCTATAAAGAAAAGGATGATGGCTACAAAGCTTGCAAGGAGTACGATAGGTACTGTCTTTTTGGCTTTCGATTCCTTTTTGGTTCTGAAAATACTTCCGATAGTCCGTACGTTTAAGGGCCAGTTTTTAAAGGGCATAACGCAAAATCCCGTTATTCCGTCCCAGACCATCATATGGGAAGTCTCACCTTCGGCGAGTCTGCCCGAGCGGACGAGGATATAATACACTGCGAATAAATGTGTGAAGAATATCTTCATATAATTCTCCCAGGCCTCTCCGATATCAAAGCAGACAGACACCCCTCCAAGCACAGTCATAAGAAGCATAGCGTAAGTTTCAAAGTTTCTTTTTCTCTTCCAGTATATAGCCTCTACGATTATTATCAGCAAAAGCGTAAAAATTCCAAACATTATGCGATTGTAATCAGGTTCGCTTTCAAAAAGCCACGAGGCATACAAAAATGATAAAGGGAATATCAAAATTGCTATAATCTTTTCAAATACATTTGTTTCCATAATCTCTCCTTTTACTCCGGATCATCTATAAACTCTAAAATATCTCCGGGTTGACACTTTAATTCATGGCAGATTGCCATAAGTGTTGAAAATCTGATTGCCTTTGCCTTTCCCGTCTTTAGAACGGAAAGGTTCGCCGGCGTAATCCCCACCTTTTCGGCCAGTTCATTCGATGATATCTTTCGCTTCGCCATCATGACGTCAACGTTAACAACTATCTTCATGTCCGCTATCTCCTCTTCTTAATATTCAGATCGATAAGTTAAATGGTCAGGTCACTGTCTTCCTGAAGCGCAGCAGCCTTTCCGACAAGATAAGAAAGAGCGGCCATGCAGACAAATATGGCAAGTCCCACAAAAACTATAAGCATCTGGATAAGCAAAAGTCCGGGATGATTGAACCCAAGAAGCGTATACACCAGGCTTCCTACTCCAAACACTATCGAATCCCCAAGAGCCAAAAGCGAAAAAAGCTTAAAGAGCCCCGCGTTTTTCATCGTAAAGCTTTTGTCCTTGCCGATATTGTCGGCAATCAGCCAGCCTGTAACAAGAGCCGCAAAGCAAGGAGCCGCGCAAACGTATATAAGCGACATCCAGGGAGCTACCCAGCTTGTAAGCTCCGGGTACCATCTCTTAAAAGCCCTGAAAAGCTCCGGCACAAGATAAGCGCAGGCGCCTATTCCGATTAAAGCCGTTCCGATAATTACTACCTTGATCCATTTAGAAAAAATATCGTGTTTCATTTCCTCTCCTTTACCGTCCTGCGGACGATTTTTCTTTTTAACAAAAAAAGGTAATGTATCCGGCAAATGTATAAACAAATGTCTATACCCTCTTGCCAAGGATACATTACCACTATAAAAATGCTATGTCAATATATTTTTACTGTTTTTCGATAATTCTTAACTAATATTCAGGAATTATATATCGAATTGCCCTCCGAATGGGTTTTACGAAATGTGGCTTTACAAGCTACGCTTCGTCAAACTATGATTCCTCAAGGAGCTCCTTTGTGTAAGGATTTTGGGGATTCTCAAAGATACTTTCCTTATCCCCGATTTCCAATATCTTTCCTTCCTTCATAACCATGATCCTGTCGCTTACCCTGTAGATAACGTTGATATCAT
>JAFPRD010000184.1:0-3718 GCA_017401005.1 Lachnospiraceae bacterium | reverse complement strand
CATGATCTTATACTGATCATCTCCTATAAAAGGAAGATAGGTCATAAAAGCGATAAGAGTCTGATAGAGAAGATTGTAATCCCCTATCTGCTCTTTAAGCGAAGCAAGACCGCCGTTGTTTCTTATCTGCTGAAACCACGGGATCAAAAAATTGCTGGAGTCCCCCGAAAAGAACTTCCTCGAATCGAACCTGATCAAGACTGCAACAAGAGTAGCGATACCGATCAAAAAATACGGTGCATATTTAATTATCCAATCCGCAATCCTGCTTTCTCTTTTTAACACTTTTTCGACCTCTTTTAATTACTTTCCCAAAGGGTAAAAAAAGCCCGGAATCCAAAGGACTACAGGCTTTTTTGAATATTAATATTTTGCAGTGTTTACTTTCACTCCGGGGCCCATGGTGCTTGTAAGGGTGATGCTTCTTAAGTACTGGCCCTTAAGTGCGCTGGGTCTAGCCTTTGTGATCGCTTCGAGAAGAGCATCGAAGTTCTGCTGGAGCTGCTCCTCAGTGAAGGAAGCCTTTCCTACGGGAACGTGTACGATATTGCTCTTGTCGAGTCTGTATTCAACTTTACCTGCTTTGATGTCGTTAACTGCCTTTGCAACATCCATTGTAACGGTTCCTGCCTTGGGGTTGGGCATGAGACCCTTAGGTCCGAGTACCTTACCAAGACGACCAACAACGCCCATCATATCAGGTGTTGCAACAACAACATCAAAATCGAGCCATCCTTCATTCTGGATTCTGGGGATGAGCTCCTCTCCTCCAACGTGATCTGCACCTGCAGCCTCAGCCTCTGCCAGCTTATCGCCCTTAGCGATTACCAGTACTCTTACTTTCTTACCGGTTCCGTTAGGGAGAACTACTGCGCCACGGATCTGCTGATCTGCATGACGTCCGTCACATCCTGTTCTGATGTGAACCTCTATGGTCTCATCAAACTTTGCGGTAGCGGTCTTCTTTACGAGTGCGATCGCATCCGCGGGTTCATACTGTACCGAACGGTCAACAAGCTTTGCCGCTTCAGTATATTTCTTTCCATGCTTCATTGTTTTTTCCTCCTAAGGTTCTAACGACAGCTTATGCTGTCTCCCATTTTGATCTGATCAGTCCTCTACGGTGATACCCATTGAACGTGCTGTACCTGCGATCATGCTCATAGCTGCCTCAATGCTTGCAGCGTTAAGATCGGGCATCTTGATCTCAGCGATCTCTTTAAGCTTAGCCTTGGAGATCGTAGCAACCTTGGTCTTGTTGGGTACTCCGGAACCACTCTTGATGTTGCAAGCCTTCTTGAGAAGAACTGCAGCGGGCGGAGTCTTGGTAACAAAACTGAAGCTTCTGTCAGAGTAAACTGTGATGATAACGGGGATGATGGTATCTCCCTTGTCAGCGGTCTTTGCATTGAACTGCTTTGTGAACTCTACAATGTTCACGCCGTGCTGACCGAGCGCGGGTCCTACCGGGGGCGCAGGTGTTGCCTTGCCGGCCGGGATCTGTAACTTGATGTAGCCTTCTACTTTCTTTGCCATGATGGCACCTCCTAAAAATGTGGTTAGGCGCATACCCTATGTATGCTCCCACTATATATCAGGGAAAAATCCCGATATAACCAAAACTGTAATTAACCGAGCTTTCTTACTTCGGCAAAACTGATCTCTACAGGAGTTTCTCTGCCGAAAAGCTCTACATTGATGGTTGCCGTCTGCTTGTTCATGTCAAGCTTCTGTACAACACCGACCGTATCCTTCCATACTCCGGCAACGACTGCGATGGTATCTCCCTCGCCGAAGTCTATCGTTACGTTATCGGTATGGATACCGAGAGGTTTCATCTCGGCATCGGAAAGCGGAACCGCCTTGCTTCCCGGTCCGACAAATCCGGTAACTCCGCGGGTATTGCGGACAACATACCAGGTCTCGTCGTTCATGTCCATATTTACAAGAACATATCCGGGGAAGAGCTTCCTTGAGACGGTCTTCTTAACGCCGTTTTTGATCTCTACAACGTCTTCCATGGGAACACGTACTTCCAGGATCTGCTCGGCAAGCTTCTTATTGTTCTCGATGGTCTTTTCGATGTCGACCTTTACTTTATTCTCATATCCGGAATAGGTATGCACAACATACCATTTCGCCTCGCCCATAGGTCCCTCCTTACAGTCCGTTATTTGATTGTTCAACTTCTATGTTCACCAGAGCCTTAACCCCGCGTGTTACTCCAAGGTCGAGCACCGCGATAAGAGCTCCTGCGATCACGGAAATGATGACAACTGCAACAGACTGCTTTAAAGTTGCCTTTCTGTCAGGCCATGTGATCTTACCGAACTCGGACTTTACACCTTTAAAAAAGCCCGGCTTGTTCTTCTTAGCGTCTTCCATAACTAACCTCCGAATTGATTACTTGGTTTCCTTATGAAGAGTATGCTTTTTGCAGAAACGGCAATATTTCTTGATCTCGAAACGATCGGGCATGTTCTTCTTTTCCTTTGTGGTATTGTAGTTGCGCTGCTTGCACTCGGTGCAGGCAAGAGTGATCTTGGTACGCATGATTCTTCCTCCGAAAATTAACTGTATAAGTTTACACTAAAAAAAGAGTCTATTTTTTCTGACTCGCCCGATTACTATAGCATATAGAATCCGGCGAGTCAACTGTTTTTTTATAAGGTTTTTATAAGTAATCCAACGGGTTAACGGCTGTACCGTTAATTCTTATCTCAAAGTGCAGGTGAGGTCCGGTGGAGTTACCCGTATTACCGCTGTATGCGATCAGGTCGCCCTGGTTCACGTACGCTCCTACGGGAACCAGCGTCTTGCTGAGGTGGGCGTATCTGGTCTGTCTTCCGTCGGGATGGTTGATGAATACCGCATATCCGTATCCTGCAACCCATCCGGATGTGGCAACCGTACCACCGCTTGATGCGTAGATCGGCGTTCCGATAGGTGTAGCCCAGTCGATACCCTTATGATTGGTGCTTCCGATTCCGCCCGGTGACGCTCTTCCTCCGAAGTACGAACTGATACGTCCGCCGCTGAGAGGCTTGATATATGTAGGAGGTATCTTGGTTCCTCTCTCAACGATCTTGGGAACCGCCTCGAGAAGTATCTGCTCCTTGATGACCTCTTTGGATATTTCCTTATCATTAGTATAGTGAATATCCAGTATGGCTTTTCTGTATCCCGATGAAGGCTGCTGCAGGATCTTTGTCTGCGTCGTGTACCATTCATCATTGTCTACATATATTACTTCGGCGTCATATACTTCCTCGACATATTCGCGCTCGATCCTTTCCACCGAAAGCTCCGGCTCGGGGATCGTGATCGTGAGGATATCGCCCACATGGATTGTCGAGTTAACGTTGTCAAGCTTTTCGGGGTTTAATGCCACCAGAGTCTCCATAGGGATATTGACCGCCATGGATATTCCCGAGAGCGAATCTCCCGATTTGATCTCATATTCTCCGGGCGTCTCCTGCTCCTTGGTAACGTTCTCGATCGCAGTATTAAGGTCCGTAACCTGGGAACCCGGCAGGTAACCCTGACATATCTCGACATCTTCGATAAAATTCATATTGAGGACACCAAGATCGAAATCCTCGAAGTCCATGGATTCTACGTCCGATACGTCGGAGAGGCCCCATTCATTGATAAACTGTCCGGCTCCGCCCACGGGAAGAAGTTCTTCCACAGGTTCGCTCTCCACTTCCTCCACCTT
>JAFPRD010000183.1:0-6770 GCA_017401005.1 Lachnospiraceae bacterium | reverse complement strand
CGTCCCCGGGTGTCATTATGATCAGCCCGCTGCAAGTTTTTTCAGTTCATTGATATACAGGTTTCCAAAGTCACTTATTATGTGATTCTTCTTTGTGATATAACCTATGGTTAGCGTATCTTCCTCTTTGAGCTTGATTGAAACAAAAACGTCCTTTACCGCTATAGAGTCCGTCATTCCGCCGGTTCCGATGGCAAAGCCCCCAAGCATAGTCAGCACCTCGCAGGAAGTCGCCCTGTCTCCGGTCTTTATGACCTTTTTAAAATGGTAGCCGGACAAGGCTTCCTCCGAGAGGTAAAACTCGCTATCCCCCGTCTGGTCAAAAATAACGCAGGGGTAATCCTTTAACTGCTCAATAGAAAGTTCCTTTTCTCCGGAAAGAGGATGGTTCTTACTTAGATAAACGTATGTTGAGCAAACCTTTAAAGGATAAAAATCAAGATCGTACCCCTTTAGAAGCTTGCCGATAATATTCTTGTTGCTTTCAGCATAAGATAGCACACCTATCTCGCTTTTATAGTCCCGCACATTCTGAAGAACCTCTTCCGTCTTTGTCTCCTTGATAAGATAAGAGAAAGCATCTGAACTTCTCTTTTTGATGGAATTGACAAAGGCATGTACAGCAAAGACGTAGTGCTGCATGGATATTGAGTAGTAATCCTTCTCGGGGTCGAGCTTTAAATACTTATGCTCCACAATCTCATACTGGCCGACTGCCTGTTTTGCCGATTCGAGAAACTCTCTTCCCGCCTCGGTAAGATTTATACCCTTATTCGTACGTTCAAAAATCTTTATTCCAAGTTCTTCCTCGAGATCCCTTACGGAGGCCGATAAAGCAGGCTGTGAAACGTATAACTTTCCCGCCGCTTCCCTCATCGAAGATGACATTGAAATAACCACGATGTATTTAAGCTGTAAGATAGTCATATAGAGCCCCCTGAATAAAGTGAATTTGCTCTTACTACACTATAATAGCAAGATGATAAGAATCCTCAAAATACTCAGTTTCTATAGCTTGCGATAGGATGGGATTATACTTCTTAAATATAGTATTCCGGCTCTTTTATCTTAGCGTCCTTGAAAAACTCTTTATAGATCTTGGAACGCACCGCCGCAAATTCAGGTGAATTCCTGTCTCTTTCCCTGGGAAGATCCACGTTTATTATCTTTCTCACACTGCCGGGTCTTGAAGAAAGTACAACCACCTTATCTCCAAGATAAACCGCTTCGTCGATGTCATGAGTTACAAGGATCATGGTTTTTCTTTCCGATTCCCAGATTCTTAAGATTTCATTTTGCATATTTATTTTCGTGATAGCATCAAGAGCACCAAAGGGTTCATCGAGCAGCAGTACTTCCGGGTTATTTATAAGTCCTCGCGCTATACTTACCCTTTGCTGCATTCCGCCGGAAAGCTGCTTAGGAATAGCCTTTTCAAAGCCTTTTAGGCCAACAAGCTGTATCAGGTTCTCCACCAGTTTCTTTTTATTGGCAGGACTGATCTTTTTTTCCCCTGACTTCGTAATACCAAATTCAATATTCTTTTCAACGCTCAGCCAAGGGAAAAGCCTTGACTCCTGGAAAACCATTCCCGTTTTAAGAGAAGGCGCAGTCACCTTTTCTCCGCCGATAATTATCTCCCCGTGTTCTACAACTTCAAGGCCGGAGAGCATTCGAAGCAGCGTACTCTTTCCGCAACCGCTGGCACCGACAATGCAGACGAATTCCCCCCTCTTAAACTCAAGGTTTATATCCTTCAAAACGTCTACATTTTTCTTGTCGATGGCAAAATTCTTGTTTACTCCACGTATTTCTATCTGGTTTATTTCTTCGTTTGCCATAATCATCCTAAGACCAAAAAATCAATTTCTTTTCAAGTAGTTTCACTATTAAATCGAGAGCAAGTCCTATTATTCCGAGTGTAAAAAGCCCGACAAACATAACCGCCGGTTGTGACATTTCTCTGGCGTACTGGATCATATAACCTATACCTCTCATAGAGGCGATCATCTCCGCCGCGATAACGCTTCTCCAGGCCCCGCTTATACCGAGTCTGATACCAGTAATAATAGAGGGTAAGGATGCCGGAAGAATGATTCTTCCGAGTACGGTGAGCTTATCCTTTTGAAGTATTCTTGCTACTTCAAGAAGTTTTACATCTGTTCCGCTTATACCTCTCTGAGTATTTAAAAGTATTGACCAAAAAGAACCAATGGCTATAATAACAACCTTTGATATCTCTCCGATTCCAAGCCACAAAATAATAAGAGGTATAAGTCCGATCGTAGGAATAGAACGAAGCACACTGAACAAAACCGTAAGAACATCATCTACCTTTTTGAACAGTCCTGATAGTATGCCAATGGTTATACCTGATACTGTTCCGATGCAGAAACCTATCGATACTCTTACTATACTCGCCGAAAAATGTTCATGAAATCTTCCGTTCGAAAGCATACCGGTAAATGTCTGTAAAACCTTTACGGGGGATGGCAAAAAAGCTGTATTCACCAAACCTCCTTCTGACACAAACTGCCATATAAAAAGAAGAAGTATGGGTGAAAAAACGATTATCAAATAATCCACCGGTTTTCTTTTATTTCTGTCCATCACATCCTCCGGTTTTTACTTTTTATAAAGGCCTGCCTTCTCCAAGAACGAGGTATCGACAAGTTCCCCGGCGTCAAATATCGCGGGAATATTTCCGTTATCGTAAGAGAACTTGATTGATTCATTTAACCCTTTTGTAAGATTCTCATCCCAGCCTATAGTCCACTGTCTGGTCTTGTAGTAAGTCTTAACGCCTTCTATATCATTGCCGTTTATGTCGGATACGATCTTAGCAGCTTCCTCTTCGTTCTCATATATCCACCGGTTAGCCTTATCATATGCTTTAAGGATTCTTGATAAAGTGTCGGGATTGTTTCTTGCAAACTCACCGCTTGCAAGTACAAAAACAGGCTGAACATTGTAATCCTTGTTTGTTGTTATGATCTTTCCGCCGGTTTGTTCAAGAGCTGCTTCAAAGGGCTGCTCCGCAATGTTTGCATCCAACTCACCTGAAGCTACGGCCGCATTTCCCTCAACTCTTTTGATATTTACAAGAGTCACATCAGACTCGGATATTCCCTGTCTGTCAAGGATCTTGAGGATGAGCTGATGAGTTGTTGTAGCGGCGGCATAGCCGATCTTTTTGCCCCTAAGATCATCAAGGCTCTCTATTCCGGAATTTGGTCCGGCTATAAGAGCATATGCATTATCCGAAAGCCAAAGCGTTGAAACGATCTTTACATCAACGCCCCCCGAGTAACCCTGAATTGCCGGGTTATCCCCATAAGAAGCAAGATCTATCTTTCCTGCGGTTAATGCCTCGTTGATGGCCGGGCCATTCTCAAATATAGATAGTTCAAAAGTGAAATCGTCTCCGAACTCTTCTTTTAAAAAGCCTTTTTCAAGAGCGACTTTTGCTGTAAAATAATTGGCCTGATCGGCGATTCGGATAGCTCTGTCCTGATTAAGCTCTGCTGCCTGAGCTGATGATATATTCTTATTTCCGCATCCCGCCAATGATCCTATCGCAAAAGCAAACAAAAGTGCAGTGGCTAATGTCTTTTTAAGTGTCTTATTTCTCATTTTTTCTTCCTCCCTGATCCTATTTAGCAAATCTCAACTCGTCTTTTGCAAAACGGTCTACATGTTTTTCATAAGGATACGCGGTTTCGAGTATTTCCCTTCTTACCTCAAAAGTCTGCTCGGACACCTCTTCCGCGTCCACAAGCCAGATGGCTGAAAGATCGATATCATATCCGAACTTTTCCTGAACCGCTACATATTCATCCTGGAATACTTTTCCGGAATTAATTGTCTTGTAAATCTTCCCCTTGATGAGATAACTTTTTCGGTCTGCTGTAATAATGTTTACCGCAACAAACTTGTCAAACCAGATAGAATAAACCAGATTTTTTTGAGTCTGTGATTTTTCCAAAAGCTCAAGAAATTTGATCCTGCCATTCTCATCAACTGTTAAAGATCCCTTTGGCGTAACGTGTACAATGCCTTCTTTACTGACGGTAGCTATCACCTTAATAGAAGTGGGATCCTTTATCGCATCAATAATCTTCTTCTCTAACTGTATACTCATAGTTTTCTCCTTGCGTCTTCTTAGATTCTGTCAAGATTGATATTGGGATGCATTCCGCACTTCCTGTAACTGTCCATATCTCCGGAAATCCCATACTTTTGATTTATCTCATACAGTCCCTTCGTAAGCTGTACGTAGTAATCAAGAGAGGGAGTAAGCTGTCCTCTAAAGATTGAATTGTCGCCTACATGCCAAATATCATGCTTGATAAGTACGCCGTGAGATGCCATTTCCTCTGCGGTTTCAAAATCCTTCTTAAGAGCCTCAGCCTCAGATTTAAATCCGTTGGGCTTAGCGAGCTCTACTCCCGATACAAGTCCGGTATCAACGCGACCTTTTCCAAATACATCTACTGCATCAAAGAGTCTCTTTTTCCACTCTGCCTGAGGTATCGCCTTAGCCTTTCCGGGGCATACCCATTTATAAAGTTCCTCGTCAAAGACCTCAAGGTCTGTGGTATAGCTGGTAAGTCCGGTCTGGTCGTAGAGCCTCTGGAGCTGTTCCTTGTCAAGGGCAGTGGAATTTACCTGGCTGGGCCATTTCTTAGTTTTAAATACTGTTCCCATAGCCTGGAGAACCTCGATGTAAATCTGAAGCTCATCCTCGCAGAGCTTAGATCCCGTAAGGATACTTCCGCCGGTAAGGATTACACCTACAAATCTTCCGGGCTCTTTTACAAGTTCCCTCATTGTTTCTTCTACATCCTGAAGATTGATGAGATCATCCGGTCTGCCGTGGTATTTAACTCCGCTGGAACCGTATGAGCAGTATTTGCAACCATCCTTGGCGCACTCCCAAAAGTGACAGAACTTGCTGGGCTGAATCGAATATCTCTGGGGTCTTGCAGCTATCACATTTTTCATAGGGGTTCCGCGGCTGGTTACCTTATCGAAGAATTTAGGCTTCTCCCAGAAAGAAACCTCCTCGTAAACCTTGTCCTTATCCACAAGAACGATCTTGTCATCAACAACATCAACAAGATACGGCTCTCTGGCTGTTTTTGTGAAATCCTCTCCTACTACAAGGTGACTTCCATCTCTGAATGTAAGAGATGCAGGAACCTTCCTCTGCGTTTTATCTCTTAATGTGTATTCGGTAACCTGATGAACCGATTCATCAAGCCTTTCGAGAGCTTTATCCGTGTAGAAAACTCCGCGTCTGTGTGCATCTATTTCCAAAATCGAAATGGGTGGAAGCTCGGGGTACTTTTTTATAATATCTTCCAGGCTTTCCTCCTTTTTTCTCCATTCCGTGTCAAACTCAAGCTGTGCCATCTTTCTCCTCCATTAAATAAGTGCTTTTATCTCATCTACTTTATCAAGATGTTCCCATGTAAGATCGATATCTGTTCTACCGAAGTGTCCGTATGCCGCAGTCTGCTTGTAAATCGGTCTTCTGAGGTTAAGGGCGTCAATGATAGCTGCGGGTCTTAAGTCAAATACCTTGTCGATGATCTCTTCAATCTTTTCGTCAGAAATCTTTCCGGTTCCGAATGTATCTACTGCGATTGAAACGGGCTTTGCTACACCGATAGCATATCCGATTTCTACCTCGAGCTTGTCCGCAACGCCTGCTGCCACAAGGTTTTTAGCAACCCATCTTGCCGCGTATGCTGCCGAACGGTCTACCTTTGTGGGATCCTTTCCGGAGAATGCTCCGCCTCCGTGTCTTGAAGTTCCGCCGTAGGTATCAACTACTATCTTTCTTCCGGTGAGTCCCGAATCTCCCTGAGGTCCGCCGATAACAAATCGTCCGGTAGGATTTACATAGTAGATGGTCTCGTCATCTAAGAGCTCCGCTGGGATAACAGGCTTAATTACGAACTCGATAACATCCCGTCTTATCTTGTCCAAAGAAACATCTTCTGAATGCTGAGTTGAGATTACAATGGTATGTACTCTCTTTACTGTCTTTCCGTCATCTCCGAATTCCACAGTAACCTGGCTCTTTCCATCCGGACGAAGATAGGGAAGCGTTCCCTCTTTTCTTACCCTTGCAAGCTGTCTTGTAAGTCTGTGTGCAAATGAAATTGCGGGGGGAAGGTACTCCGGAGTCTCGTTTGTTGCATATCCAAAGATGATACCCTGATCGCCGGCACCTGTTCCGTAGTCCTTTGTCTCTCCCTCTACCTTTGATTCAAACGCCTTATCTACACCAAGTGCGATGTCTGCTGACTGCTCATCGATTGAAGTAAGTACAGCAATTGATCTTGCGTTATAACCGTCTACGTTATTGACATAGCCGATTTCCTCGATGGTATCTCTTGCGATCTTTGCAATGTCTACATAAGCCTTTGTAGTGATCTCTCCAACGATAAGAGCGATTCCTGTAGCTACGGTGGTTTCAGCGGCTACTCTTGAATAGGGATCCTGCTCAAGGAGCGCATCTAAAATAGCATCCGAAATCTGGTCTGCGATTTTGTCGGGGTGTCCTTCCGTAACTGATTCTGATGTAAATAACTTTCCCATTTTCCTTTACCTTTCTTTTCCGGCGTTTTTCTTCCGCCTTATTTAATCGTTTTTAAGATACTATCATTAGGGCGCTATCCTGAAAATTACGTAAGCCTTATTGTCAGTGATAAAAAACACTTATGACACAGGGGTATGACACAGGGGGACGGAGTTGGGGG